>NZ_JAPVLS010000055.1:64869-67145 GCF_027158125.1 Streptomyces sp. H39-C1 | reverse complement strand
TGCGCCGCTGGACGGGCGCGGCCGCCCTGGTCAGGCCCGCGACCGAGGGCGGCACGGTGCTGGTGCTGGCCGAGCCCACGCTGCGGCCGGTCCAGGCGCTGGTGCGCTGGGATCCCGCCGGGCACGCGGCCCGCGAACTGGCCGAGCGGGCCGAACTGGGCTTCCCACCCGTCTCGCGGATGGCCTCCGTGACCGGGAGCCCGGCGGCGGTGGCCGCACTGGTCGAGCTGGCCCGGCTGCCCGAGGGGGCCGCCGTCCTGGGACCGGTCCCGGTGTCCGGCGACCGGCCGGGCGGACCGCGCGGGGCCGGGGACGCCCCGGCGGGGGAGCACAGGGAGCGGATGCTGATCAGGGTCCCGCCGGGCAGCGGGGCGGCGCTGGCCGCCGCTCTCAAGGCCGCACAGGTGGCCCGTACGGCGCTCAAGCAGACCGATCAGGTCCTGGTCCGCATCGACCCGCTGGACATCGGCTGACCGGTCCCCAGAGACCCAGGACGTCCGGTCCGGTTCTGGACATGGCGCCGCCCCGGCGTCCGACCTGTCGGCGTGGCGGGCGGCGGGGCGGCTGGTCCTGCGGAAACGCACCGCGGGTGGTGCGGGTGCGGTGCGGTGGTGCGGGTGGTGCCGCTCAGCCGCTGCGCGGACCGGGAAGCGCGCCGGGGAAGGCGTCCTCCCGGGCGTTGGCCGGCAGATGTCCCGGCACATGTCCCGGCATCTGCTGCGGCAGCTGCGCGGGCAACGGCCCGGACCCCTGCGAGGGCAGGTGCCCGGACATCGGCCCGGCCGGCTGCCCCGACATCGGCGCGGACATCTGGTCCGGCATCGAGCGCGCCGCCGGCACGCCGGCCATCGGGGGAGCGGACGCCGCGGCGTGCACCCCCGTGGTGTCCGGCTGCGAGGACTCGTCCTCCGTACCGTGGACGGCATGGCGGCGCGCCCCGTACCGGCGGTGCACCGCCTGTTTCGTCACCCCGAGGGCGGAGCCCACCGCGTCCCAGGAGAACCCCAGCGAGCGGTCGAACTCCACCGCCGCCGTGACCAGGGTCTCCACACTGTCGCGGAGTTCCTGGGCGAGCCGCACGGTGGGTGCGGGGGCGCGTCCGTAGACGACGAATCCGGCGGCGGGACCGCTGCGCCGCGGTCGGTACACATTGCCCAGCTGGGCGGTCAGGGTCCGTAGCGCGTCCACCTGTCGGCGGACCCTTTCGATGTCCCGCACCAGTAGGTGCAGGCTTGCCCGGGCCTGGGCGTCATGGGTTGCGTGGTCGGGCATCAACAAGCCTCTCCAACCGGCGTTGATAAGGATCGGGCCGTGTCCGTGGTGTGATGGCCCTTTTTCGGTCAATCTCTCTTGACCAACGCTCCAGCGGGCCATCGAGTCACGCATCAGGGGGCGTGCTGATGTTTCCGGGGGGCGCGAACGACCGCGTGCACCCCCGAACGGGTCGGCCCCTAGAATTGGACGGCCCCCAGCTACCGCTGGGAGGTGCCCCCACAGCCACATCCCCCGAACTTCGTCCGGGGGTGCCCCCAGGGGTGCCGCCCGCTCCGTCCGACCCGGGAGCCCGCCAGCCGTGTCCGTCACGCCCATCCGCCTCTTCGGCGACCCGGTGCTGCGCATGACGGCGCAGCCTGTCACCACCTTCGACAAGGAACTCCGCACCCTCGTCCAGGATTTGACCGAGACCATGCAGGCGGCGCCGGGCGCCGGCCTCGCGGCCCCGCAACTGGGCGTCTCGCTGCGGGTCTTCACCTACTTCGTCGACGGCGAAATGGGGCATCTGGTCAACCCGGACCTCACGCTCAGCGAGGAGGAGCAGGACGGCCCCGAGGGCTGTCTGTCGCTCCCCGGCCTGACCTACGACTGCGTCCGCTCCTACGGTGTCGTCGCCAAGGGCTTCAACATGTACGGCGACCCGGTCACCATCGAGGGCACCCAGCTGCTGGCCCGCTGCATCCAGCACGAGACCGACCACCTCGACGGCATCATCTTCATCGACCGGCTCGACGCCGAGCAGCGCAAGGCCGCGATGAAGGCGATCCGGGAGGCGGAGTGGGCGGACCTGGGCGTGCCGCAGGTGAAGGTCTCCCCGCACAGCACCTTCGGCAGCGCGCTGTGAGTCCGGCCGCCCGAACCGCTGCCCTGACCGCTGCCCTGACCGCCGTCCGACCCGCCGCGCGGACCACCGCCCACGGCCGTCCCCCCTGCCAACGAGAGGCACAGAACCCACGATGAGGCTCGTCTTCGCAGGCACTCCCGAGGTCGCCGTCCCCGCC
>NZ_JAPVLS010000055.1:0-64859 GCF_027158125.1 Streptomyces sp. H39-C1 | reverse complement strand
CCCCGCCCTGGAGGCGCTGCTGGCGTCGGACCGGCACGAGGTCGTCGCCGTCGTCACCCGCCCCGACGCGACCGCGGGCCGCGGCCGCAAGCTGGTCTCCAGCCCGGTCGCCCAGCGGGCCGAGGAGGCCGGCATCGAGGTGCTCAAGCCCGTGAAGCCGCGGGACGAGGACTTCCTCGCCCGGCTCCGGGAGATCGCCCCGGACGCCTGCCCGGTCGTCGCGTACGGCGCGCTGCTGCCCAAGGCCGCGCTCGAGATCCCGGTGCACGGCTGGGTCAACCTGCACTTCTCGCTGCTTCCCGCCTGGCGCGGCGCGGCTCCTGTACAGCACGCGGTGATGGCCGGTGACGAGGTCACCGGCGCCTCGACGTTCCTCATCGAGCAGGGGCTCGACTCCGGCCCGGTCTTCGGCGTCGTGACCGAGGAGGTCCGGCCCACCGACACCAGCGGAGATCTGCTCACCCGGCTCGCGCACAGCGGCGCCGGGCTGCTCACCGCGACCATGGACGGCATCGAGGACGGCCGCCTGGTGCCCCGTACACAGCCCACCGAGGGCATCACCATCGCCCCCAAGATCACCGTCGAGGACGCGGCGGTGGACTGGAACGCGCCCGCGCTGCGCGTCGACCGGCTGATCCGCGGCTGCACCCCGGCGCCCGGCGCCTGGACGCTGCTCGACGGCGAACGGTTCAAGCTCGGCCCCGTGACCCCGCTGCCCGGCCGCGAGGACCTCGCGGGACTGGCCCCCGGCGAGCTCTCCGTCGCCAAGAACGCGGTGTACGTGGGCACCGGCAGCCACGCCGTGGAACTCGGCGAGGTGCAGCAGCAGGGCAAGAAGCTGATGCGCGCCGCCGACTGGGCGCGCGGCGTCCGCCTCGCCTCCGGCACCCGCCTGGGCGCGTAGCCCGCACCCCTTCCGACGAGGAGCGCCGTCCCGCCGGACGGTGACGGCCCGCGGCCGGCCCCGGTCGCCCGGGTGAGCGGTCGGCGGGCCGGCGGCCGTACGCTTTGTTCACGCCCTGTGCGCGGGAGGGGGCATCCCGCCGCCCGGGCGCAGCAGTTTTTTCCGACCGAGTCCGGAGCACATTGATCGTGAACGACCAGCCGCGCAGCCGACCGCAGGGCACCTCGCAGGGGAAGTCCCAGGGCAAGCCGAAGGGCAAGCCCTACCGCAGGCCCCAGCGGGATCCGGTCCGGATCCTCGCCTTCGAGGCGCTGCGGGCGGTCGACGAGCGCGACGCGTACGCCAACCTCGTCCTGCCCTCGCTGCTGCGCAACGCCGAGGCGGAAGCGGTCAAGAAGGGCGGCGAGTTCGACCGCCGGGACGCCGCCCTCGCCACCGAACTGGTCTACGGCACGCTGCGCCGTCAGGGCACCTACGACGCCGTGATCGCCGCCTGTGTGGACCGGCCGCTGCGCGAGGTCGACCCGCCGGTGCTGGACGTGCTCGCGCTCGGCGCGCACCAGCTGCTCGGTACCCGCATCCCGCCGCACGCCGCCGTCTCGGCCACCGTCGAACTGGCCCGGTGCGTGCTCGGCGACGGCCGGGCCCGGTTCGTCAACGCGGTGCTCCGCAAGATCGCCGCGCAGGACATCGACGCCTGGGTCGCCCAGGTCGCCCCGCCGTACGACGACGACCCCGAGGCGCACCTCGCCGTGGTTCACTCGCATCCGCGCTGGATCGTCTCCGCGCTGTGGGACGCGCTCGGCGGCGGCCGGGCCGGTATCGAGGACCTGCTGGAGGCCGACAACGAGCGGCCCGAGGTGACGTTGGTGGCCCGTCCCGGCCGTTCCACGGCCGAGGAGGTGGCCGCGTCGCTCCCGCCGGAGGCGACCGAGCCCGGCCGCTGGTCCCAGTACGCCGTACGGCTGGCCGAGGGCGGCGACCCGGGCGCGGTGGAAGCCGTCCGTGAGGGCCGGGCCGGGGTACAGGACGAGGGCAGCCAGCTGGTCGCGGCCGCGCTGGCGGCAGCTCCGCTGGACGGCCGGGACGCACTCTGGCTGGACGGCTGCGCGGGCCCCGGCGGCAAGGCCGCCCTGCTCGCCGCGCTCGCCGCGCAGCGCGGCGCCCTGCTCGTCGCGTCCGAGAAGCAGCCGCACCGGGCCCGGCTGGTGGAACGCACGCTGGCCGGCAACCCCGGCCCCTACCAGGTGATCGTCGCCGACGGCACCCGTCCCGCCTGGGCCCAGGGCTCCTTCGACCGGGTGCTCGTCGATGTGCCCTGCACCGGCCTGGGCGCGCTCCGCCGCCGCCCCGAGGCGCGCTGGCGCCGCAAGGCCGAGGACGTCGCGGGCTTCGCGACGCTCCAGCGCGGACTGCTCACCGAGGCGCTGCGAGCCGTCCGCGTCGGCGGCGTCGTCGGCTACGCCACCTGCTCGCCGCACCCGGCGGAGACCCGTGCCGTCGTCGACGACGTGCTGCGCGGCCTGGGGGCACCTACCAGCGGCAGCTGGGGGACGGACGGGCAGCCGGCCGCCGAGTGGATCGACGCCCGCCCCCTGATGTCCGGCGTCCCCGCGATCGGCGACGGCCCGGACGTCCAGCTCTGGCCGCATCTGCACGGCACCGACGCCATGTACCTGGCCCTGCTGCGCCGCACTGCCTGAGCTGCCCGCGGCCGAACGGGTCTCAGGACCGCTGTGCCAGATCGTCGTCCTGCTGGTGGGCGGTGGCCTGCGGCGGTGTGGTGCCGGGGGCGTCCAGCTTGCTGGGCCACCAGACGTGGTGACCCAGGTCGAGGGTGATCGCCGAGACCAGGATCGACCGCACGATGAACGTGTCGAGCAGGACGCCGAAGGCGACCGCGACCCCGAGCTCGGCGAAGCCGACCAGCGGGAGAGTGCCCAGCGCGGCGAACGTGCCGGCCAGGACCAGTCCCGCGGAGGTGATGACACCACCGGTCGCCGCGAGGCCGGTGAGCGTTCCGGCACGGGTGCCGGAGTGGGCCGTCTCCTCGCGGATCCTGGTCATCAGGAAGATGTTGTAGTCGATGCCCAGCGCCACCAGGAACACGAAGACGAACAGCGGGAACGAGGTGTCCTCGCCCTCGAACCCGAACAGGTGGTGGAAGGCGAACGTGCTCGCCCCGAGCGCCGCCGCGAAGGACAGCACGACGGTCGCGATGAGGATCAGCGGGGCGACCAGCGACCGCAGCAGCAGCGCGAGGATGAACAGCACGACGGCGAGGATCATCGGGATGAGGAGCTTGTTGTCGTGCGAGGTCGCACGGTTGGCGTCCTGGATGACCGCCGTGCCGCCGCCGACCTTGGCGTCGGCGCCCGGCACCGCGTGCAGCGCGTCACGGGCCCGGTCGACGGTCTGCTTGGCCGCCGTACTGTCGGCCGCCGAAGCCATCGTGGCTTCCAGATAGACCCGGCCGTTCTTCTCGGCTGGGACGCCCGGTGGGGTGGTGACGGAGCCGGGCGCGACGCCCTGGACCGAGCCGAGGGCGGTACGCGCCTGGTCCGCGGCCCCGGCGTCGGCGATGACGACGAGCGGCTGCCCGGCGCCGGCGGGGAAGTACCGCGCCGCGACCTCTTGGCCCACCACGGAGTCGGGGGTGCCGGTGAAGCCCTGGGCGGCCGTCAGTCCGTTCGCCTTCAGGCCGATCAGCCCCAGTGAGAGCACCGCGAGGGCCACCGCGGTGCCCGCCCAGACCGCGCGCGGCCGCTGGGAGATACGCCCGCCCACCCGCGCCCACAGTCCGCTGCGGGTCGGCTCGTCGGATCCCATGTGCGGCACGGCGGGCCAGAACGCCCAGCGTCCGACGATGACGAGCAGCGCGGGGAAGAGCGTGGTCATCGCGAGCAGGGCGACGGCCACGCCGATGGCCGCGACCGGCCCGAGCCCCGAGGTCGAGTTCATGTCGGCGGCCATCAGGCACAGCATGCTGACGGCGACAGTCGAGGCACTGGCGAGCACCGCGGGCCCGGCCCGGTGCAGGGCCAGGGCCATCGCTTCGTGCCGGTCCTCGTGGCGGCGCAGTTCCTCGCGGTACCGGGCGACGAGCAGCAGCGCGTAGTCCGTGCCGGCGCCGAAGACGAGGACGGTGAGGATGCCGGCGCTCTGCGCGTTGACCACCAGACCGGCGTGCCTGGCGAGCAGATAGATCACCGCCTGGGCGGTGAACAGCGCGCCGATGACGGAGATGATCGGCAGGAAGACCAGGGTCACGCTGCGGTAGGTGAGCAGCAGGATCACCACGACCACCGCGAGCGCGGAGAACAGCAGCGTGCCGTCGAGGCCCTGGAACGCCTCGGCGGAGTCCGAGGCGTAGCCGCCAGGACCGGTGAGGTGCACATCGAGGCCGGCGCTGTTCGCGTCGGCGGTGGCGCGGATGTCCTTCACCGCGTCGGCCAGGCCGTTCCAGCCGCCCGCGTCCACGCTGATCGGGACGATGATCTGGGCCGCGCGCGGAGTGCCGGTCTTCTCCAGCACCGGTCCCACGGTGCGGGCGCCGAGGATGCCGTGCTGCGTCATGGCCTTGAGGGACGCCGTGTCCTTGACGATCTTGGCGCGGTCGGTCTCGGTCAGGCCGCCCGGCCGGGCGTATACGACGACGGCTGGAGCGGTGTCGGGGAGGAAATCCTTCTGGAGGGTGAGGACTTGAGTGGATTCCGCGCTCCCGGGAAGCCACGTCGACGAGTCGTTCTTCTGTTCGTCCGTCAGCTTCTGCGCCAGCGGTGAGACCGCCACCAGCAGAATCAGCCACAGGACGAGTACGACCCACTTGCTGCGCCGGCCGCACACCAGGTGTGCCCACCGTCCGGTTCCGCCCACGACGAGTCTCCCCGCTTTGCGTACGTCTGTCGGCCCTCCCGAAATCCTTGTGGGGAGAGTGCTTGGAGAGCCAGCATGGCACCGGTGTTCGAGATCGTTCCGCGATTTTACGGAACGGACCCGTTCCTTGCGGGGGCAGGGATCTGGCACCCTCCGGGATCTGGTTTGCTGGGCATATGAGCGTGCAGATCAACCCCAGCATCCTTTCCGCCGATTTCGCCCGGCTCGCCGACGAGGCGAAGGCCGTGGAAGGCGCCGACTGGCTCCATGTCGACGTCATGGACAACCACTTCGTGCCCAACCTGACGCTCGGTGTGCCGATCGTGGAGTCGCTGAGCAGGGCGTCGGACATCCCGCTCGACTGCCATCTGATGATCCAGGACCCGGACCGCTGGGCCCCGGCCTATGTCGAGGCGGGCGCCGGTTCCGTCACCTTCCACGTCGAGGCGGCGGCCGCGCCGGTGCGGCTGGCCCGGGAGATCCGGGCGAAGGGCGCGCGGGCGTCGATGGCACTCAAGCCCGCCACCCCGATCGAGCCGTACGAGGACCTGCTGCCCGAGCTCGACATGTTGCTGATCATGACGGTGGAGCCCGGCTTCGGCGGGCAGGCGTTCCTCGACATCATGCTGCCCAAGATCCGCCGGACCCGTCAGCTGATCGACAAGCACGGCCTGGAGCTGTGGCTGCAGATCGACGGCGGGGTGTCGGAGCGGACCATCGAACGGTGTGCCGAGGCGGGCGCGGACGTCTTCGTCGCAGGTTCCGCGGTCTACGGTGCGGACGACCCGGCGGCGGCGGTGCGGGGGCTGCGTGAGCTGGCCACGGCGGCCTGTACCCACTGACGGTCCGGCTACGCGTCCGTAACACCGCGCCATCTGCGAGGATGAGCGCGGAGCCGATCAGATGGGCAACTGGGGAGAGCAACGTGACCACAGGCCGCACACAGGTGCGCATGGGCCCCGGCGAGATGGTCCAGGCCGCAGCGATGGCGCGCCGTTTCTACCTCGAGGGCAAGTCCAAGATCCAGATCGCCGAGGAGTTCGGCGTGAGCCGCTTCAAGGTGGCCCGGGTGCTGGAGACCGCCCTCGAACGTGACCTGGTACGGATCGAGATCCGGGTCCCGGCCGAGCTGGACGCCGAGCGCTCGGACGCGCTGCGCGCCCGCTACGGCCTGCGGCACGCGGTCGTCGTCGAGACCCCGCCGGAGCAGTCCGACGCGCCCGACCCGGAGAACCTGGGCAAGGTCGCCGCCGACCTGCTCGGCGAGCTGGTCACCGAGGGCGATGTGCTCGGCCTGGCCTGGGGCCGCTCCATCATCACGATGGCCAACGCCCTGGACCGGCTGCCGCAGTGCACCGTCGTCCAGCTGACCGGTGTGTACGACGTGGGCACCGCCGAGCGCGGCTCCGTCGAGGCGGTGCGGACCGCCGCCGCGGTCTCCGGCGGTGAGGCGCACCCGCTGTACGCGCCGATGGTGCTGCCGGACCCGGCGACGGCCGCCACCCTGCGCGCCCAGAGCGGAATCGCCGCCGCCATGGGGTACTTCGACAAGGTCACCGTCGCGGTGGTCTCGATCGGCTCCTGGGCGGCCGGCATCTCCACCGTCCATGACGCGCTGACCGACGCCGAGCGCGCGCACTACGCGGGGCTCGGCGTCGCCGCCGAGATGTCCTCGCACCTGTTCGACGCCGCGGGGCGCCGGGTCGGCCGCGACCTGGGCGAGCGCTGCATCACCATCGAGGCGGACCGGCTCCGCCGGATCCCCGAGGTGCTGGCCATCGCGGGCGGGCTGCGCAAGGCCGCCGCGATCGACGCCGTGCTGCGCTCCGGGCTGGTCACCAGCCTGGTGACGGACACGGCCGCCGCCGACCACCTGCTGTACTCGACCGGCGCCGCCCCGCGCCCCGCCCTGGACCGCGCGGACCCCGACGGACCGTAGTCCGCCGGGGTCGCACGTGCCCTGGTCCGGCCGGATCAGCGGGTGAACCAGGGGTTCCCGCCGAGGGACCACACCGAGACCTTGGTGACGCCGAGGCCGGTGAGGACCTGCAGCTTGCGGTCCATCGACGTCTGGTCGACGTAGTCGTAGAGCTTTCCGCCCGAGGTCCAGCGGATCTCGCCGGATCCGCTGTCCCGGCGCTGCTCGATGGTGGACGCGTTGCCCGACCAGCCGGGCTTGCCGCGCATCACGCTGAACGGGATGTTGCCCTCGATGGCCGAGGTGTCGCACGACGCGGGGGCGCTGTAGCCGTACGAGGGCAGTCCGATGACCAGCTTGTCGTGGTTGGGCACCTTGCTCCGGGCGTACTGGACGACCTGCTTCAGCCAGGCGTACGGGGTGATGGCCTTGCACTTTCCGCCCGGGTCGGAGTCGTACTCGTCGTCGTAGGCCATGATCGCGAGCTCGTCGACGCCCGTCGCGACCACCGCCGCGTAGTCGTAGTAGGGCGCGTCCTCGGTCATGGCCGGGGCGTCCACCTGCAGGCGCTTGCCGGAGGCGTGCAGCGATGTGGCGAGCTGGGTGAGGAAGGTGCGGTAGGTGGCGAAGTCGCCGGTGGACCAGGACCAGTAGTCCTCCATGTCGACGTCGATGCCGGTCAGCCCGGCGTTGACCGTCATCGCCGTGAGCTGCTGGACGGCCTGGCCGCGCCGGGCCGAACTGCCCACCAGGGCGCGGACGGTGGGGGTGTCCATGCCCGAGACGGTCGGGTACTGGTACGTCGAATGTGCCTTGAGATCGGTGACGTTGGCCGCGCTGTAGGCGTTGCACAGGCCCTGCGCCGTGGTCTCCAGGAGCAGGGTGCCGTTGGGCTGGACCGCCCAGTACTCGGGCTTGAGCGCTCCGCTCCTGAGCCGGTTGTCGGCGTACTCGGCCTGGCCGGAGCACTGCGGCTCACCGGCGGAGCCGGGGTAGAGCCAGCCCTGCAGCTGCACACCGGACGGGACGGCGGGGACGGCGGCGGGAGCGGCGTGGGCCGGGGCGGGCGTACGGCCCGCGGGAGAACCCATGGCCGATCCGGCGGTGAATGCCGCGACCGTACAGGCGGCGGCCGCGGCGGCGGCGGTGAGAAGTCGGCGATTGCGCATGGTGCTGGCCTCCGGTGACGGTGGTCGGAATCCTGACCAGTGGGGGGATGGCGCTGGGGTGATGGTGGACCAGGAGGCGGCAATTGGTCAATAAGTGGTCAGTTTATTTACGCCAACCTGTCTGCTGACCTAAGCTGAGAGCACAAGATTGGCCACTGTGTGCTCACTGCGCGGGAGCGGCGTACCCGATGACTGCCGGACTGAGAAAACGCGATCTGATCCGCGAGCACCTGATCTCGCTGATCGAGGCCCGTGCGGTGGGGCAGGCCATCCCGGCCGAACGGCAGCTGTGCGTCGAACTGGAGACGTCCCGGCCGACGTTGCGCGCCGTGGTGGACGAACTGGTCAAGGACGGCTGGCTGGTGCGCGAGCACGGGCGCGGGGTGTTCGTCGGCACGCCGAAGATCTCCCAGCGGATCGTGACCGCGCCGGCCGCCGATCAGTCCGGCTACCCGGCGGCCCCGGGGACGTGGACCAGCCGCGTCCTCGACCACTCGGTGATCCCGGCCGGCATGAGCATCGGGAGCCGGCTCCGCGTCGAGGCCGGCACCCCCGTGCTGCGGGTGGCCCGGCAGCGGCTGGTCAACGACGAGCCGATGGCGCTGGAGACCATCCACGTCCTCAGCGAGCTGGTGCCCGGCGCCACCGCGGACGACGTCGAGAGCGGCTCCTTCTACTCCCTGCTGCGCGAGCGCTACGGCATCGAGCCCTCCGCGGCCGAGCAGATCCACGAGGCGCTGTCCGCCGACACCGTGCAGGCGTCGCTGCTCGGCATCAGCGCCGGAGCGGCGGTGCTGTCCTCCGAGCGCGTCACCCGCGACCAGCACGGCCGGCTCTTCGAGTACACGCACGCCATCTACCGCGGCGACCGCTACCGGCTGGTCTCCCAGCTGGCCCTCAGCGGTCCGCCGGACGCCGCGAGTCCCCAGGTCACGCCCACCGTCTGACCGCGCGCGCCACCGTGCTCCGGCCGGGGCCGTGTGGCAGCATCGGCCGCATGCTGCTGCGGTCCGCCACGCGCGCGGCCGCCGCCGCGCTCCTGATGTGCCTCGTCGTGCTCCTCACCGGCTGCTCCTCGGACACCGGGACGCGCACCGGGACGACGGGTACCGGGACCGCGACGCGCTCCCCGGCGTCCCCGGGCAGCGGCTACGGCCCCACCGCCTCCGTTCCCGGCTGGGCCTCGGGACGGGCGACGGTCGCGGCCGGCCGGCTGCCCGCCGAGGCGCGGAACACACTGGCGCTGATCGACCGGGGCGGCCCGTACCCGTACGCGAAGGACGGGGCGGTGTTCAGCAACTTCGAGAGGGAACTGCCCCGCGAGAAGTCCGGCTACTACCACGAGTACACCGTCACGACCCCGGGCTCACGCGACCGCGGGGCCCGCCGGGTCATCACCGGCGAGGGCGGGGAGTTCTACTACACCGACGACCACTACCAGACCTTCAAGGCGGTGCTGCGGTGACGGCCACCGTGCTCGACCTCGCCGGTGTCACCACCCGGCACGAGTTCATGGACCGCTGCGCCCGGTCGCTGTCCCTGCCGGAGTACTTCGGCCGCAACTGGGACGCCCTGGCGGACTGCCTCACCGACCTGTCCTGGTGCCCGGCCGCCACCCGGCGCCGGCTGCGGGTCACGGGCTGGCAGGAGTACGCCGCCGTCTCGCCCCGCGAATGGCGCATCGTCACACAGATCCTCCGGGACGCCTCCGACTTCTGGCAGCACACCGACACCCCCCTTCACGTGATCGTGGAGGAAGCCACAAACGAGGTCTGAGCCCCCTGGTGGAAGGCACAGAACGGGGGGCGCCGGTTCGCCAGAACTTGGTCGCATCGGCGATGATGGCGTAGGAGCCGCAGCCTGGACGGCGCTGGTTCGGTGCTGACTCCCCACCCGCCCCAGACGTATAACCGCAGGTGAGGCAGCCAGTATGAAATTCCTCAATGACGTGAAGCCCCCTTACGACCTGACCTACGACGATGTCTTCATGGTGCCCAGCCGCTCCGCGGTCGGGTCCCGGCAGGCGGTGGACCTCGCGTCCCCCGACGGCACCGGCACCACCATCCCGCTGGTCGTCGCGAACATGACCGCCATCGCCGGCCGCCGGATGGCCGAGACGGTCGCCCGCCGTGGTGGCCTCGTCGTGATCCCCCAGGACATCCCGATCGACGTGGTCGCGGACGTCGTGGCGTACGTCAAGAGCTGCCACCTGGTGCTCGACACCCCGATCACGCTGGCTCCGCACCAGACCGTCGCCGACGCGCTGTCGCTGCTGCCCAAGCGGGCGCACGGCGCGGGCGTCGTCGTAGAGGACGGCCGCCCGGTCGGCGTCGTCACCGACCACGACCTCACCGGCGTGGACCGCTTCACCCAGCTGTCCGAGGTGATGACGCGCGACCTGCTGCTCGTGGACGCCGGCATCGACCCGCGCGAGGCCTTCAACCGCCTCGACGCCGCCAACCGCAAGCTCGCCCCGGCCGTGGACGCGGACGGCCGGCTGGTCGGCATCCTGACCCGCAAGGCCGCGCTGCGCGCCACCCTGTACACGCCCGCCACCGACGCCAACGGCAAGCTGCGCATCGCCGCCGCCGTCGGCATCAACGGCGATGTCGCGGTCAAGGCCAAGCAGCTGCTCGACGCGGGCGTCGACACACTCGTCGTCGACACCGCGCACGGCCACCAGGAGTCGATGCTCACCGCGGTCAGGGCGGTCCGCGCCCTCGACCCGCAGGTGCCGATCGTGGCGGGCAACATCGTCGCCGCCGAGGGGGTGCGCGACCTCATCGAGGCCGGCGCGGACATCATCAAGGTCGGTGTGGGCCCCGGCGCCATGTGCACCACCCGCATGATGACCGGCGTGGGCCGCCCGCAGTTCTCCGCGGTCCTGGAGTGCGCCGCCGAGGCGAAGAAGTACGGCAAGCACGTCTGGGCCGACGGCGGCGTCCGGCACCCGCGCGATGTCGCGATGGCGCTGGCCGCGGGCGCGTCCAACGTGATGGTCGGCTCCTGGTTCGCCGGCACCTACGAGTCCCCGGGCGACCTCCAGCAGAGCGCCGAAGGGCGGCTGTACAAGGAGAGCTTCGGCATGGCCTCGGCTCGCGCGGTGCGCAACCGAACGAGCGAGGAGTCCGCGTACGACCGGGCCCGCAAGGCGCTCTTCGAGGAGGGCATCTCCACCTCGCGGATGTTCCTCGACCCGACGCGTCCGGGCGTCGAGGACCTGATCGACTCGATCATCGCGGGGGTGCGCAGCTCGTGCACCTACGCGGGCGCGGGCTCGCTCGCCGAGTTCGAGGAGAAGGCCATCGTCGGCATCCAGAGCGCCGCCGGCTACGCCGAGGGCAAGGCCCTGCACGCCAGCTGGAGCTGATGACGCAGCACGCCGAGCGCCGGACGGGCTGGGACTCCAGCCCGGTCCGGCGCTCTCGCGTTCGCCCCCACAAAGCGGACAACGCAACGACCTGCCGCAGCGATGGCAATGATTCGGCGCACTCCGGCGGTTTCGCGCAACGATCATCCGCAGATGCGCAATAGACCCGCATTACAGGCACTCGTCATACCTCGTAAGGTCATGCCCTGTACGTGGAGCGGTGGCGACCCCAAGCTCGGCGGTTCCCACCGGTAGTGCGCCGGGACGCGCACTCCCGTACGGTGCCGCCGCGACCTCGCCGCCGCCGTCCGAACCGGCACGACCAAGGAGCTCCCGCAGTGGCACGAACTGGCGCAGCGCCGTCCACCCGCGACCGGACCGGGGCGGATCCCGCCCCGGGCGGCCCCACCCCCGGCGGCGGCTTCGGAGGCAGGCTGATGCGGCGCAAGCCCGTCGACCGGCTCGTCGCCGAGGGCGGCCACGGTGACGGCGGGGAGCTGAAGCGCTCCCTCGGCATGTGGCAGCTGACGATGATCAGCATCGGGGCGACCCTCGGCACCGGCATCTTCGTGGTGCTGGGCGAGGCCGTCCCCAAGGCCGGCCCCGCGGTCGTGATCTCCTTCGTCATCGCCGGGTTCACCGCGCTCTTCTCGGCGCTCTCCTACGCCGAACTGGCGGGCAGCATCCCGGTCTCGGGGTCCTCGTACTCCTACACCTACGCCACGATGGGCGAGTTCATCGCCTGGCTCTGCGGCTGGTGCCTGATCCTGGAGTACGGGGTGTCGGTCGCCGCGGTCGCGGTCGGCTGGGGCCAGTACCTCAACGAGCTGCTGCACGGCACGATCGGGGTCACCATCCCCGACGCGTTCGCCAACCCGCCGGGCGCGGGCGGCGTCGTGAACATCCCCGCACTCCTGGTCGTGCTGCTCTCCATGGCGTTCCTGCTGCGGGGTGCCCGGGAGAGCGCCCGCGTCAACACCGTCATGGTCGTCGTGAAGATCGCCTCGCTGGTGCTGTTCTGCGCGGTCGCCTTCACCGGCATCCGGGCCGGCAACTTCCACCCGCTGATGCCGCTCGGCATGGCGGGCGTCAGCGCCGCGGGCGCCACGCTGTTCTTCTCCTACATCGGCTTCGACGCCGCCTCCACCGCAGGCGAGGAGGCCAAGAACCCCAAGCGCGACATGCCGCGCGCGATCATCCTGTCGCTGCTCATCGTCACGGTGCTGTACTGCCTGGTGGCGCTGGTCGCCGTCGGCGCCATGCCGTGGCAGCAGTTCAGCGACGCCCACGCCGCCCTCGCGCAGATCCTCCGCCAGGTCACCGGCCAGAGCTTCTGGGCGGTGCTGCTCGCCGCGGGCGCCGTCATCGCGATCGCCAGCGTGGTGCTGACCGTGCTGTACGGACAGACCCGCATCCTGTTCTCGATGTCCCGCGACGGCCTGGTGCCCAAGATCTTCTCGAAGGTCGACCCGAAGAGCGGCACCCCGCGCGCCAACACCGTGATCGTCTCGCTCTTCTGCGGCATCCTGGCGGCCCTGGTGCCGCTCGGCGAGCTCGCCAACGCCACCAGCATCGGTACGCTCTTCGCCTTCGCCCTGGTCAACGTCGCGGTGATCATCCTGCGCCGCACCCGGCCGGACCTGCCGCGCACCTTCCGCGTCGCGTTCTCCCCGGTCACCCCCGCCATCGGGTTCCTGCTGTGCCTGTGGATGATGACCAGCCTCGGCGCCCAGACCTGGAAGTGGTTCGGAATCTGGATGGCCGGCGGACTCGTGCTGTACTTCACGTACGGCATGCGCCGGTCCCAGCTCGCCCGAGAAGAAGTGTGAACCACCCGCTGTGCGCCTGAATGATCTCGACGAACGCATCGTCCATGCCCTTGCCGAGGACGCCCGCCGCTCCTACGCCGACATCGGCACCCAGGTCGGGCTCTCCGCCCCCGCCGTCAAACGCCGGGTGGACCGGCTGCTGGCCTCCGGCGCCATCACCGGCTTCACCGTACGGGTGGACCCGGCGGCGCTCGGCTGGGAGACCGAGGCGTTCGTCGAGATCTACTGCCGGCGCAACACCGGCCCCGGCGACATCCTGCGCGGCCTCGCCCGCTACTCCGAGGTCGCGACCGTCTCGACCGTCACCGGCGAGGCGGACGCCCTCGTCCAGGTCTTCGCCTCCGACGTGCGGCACTTCGAGCGGGTGCTGGAACGGATCGCCGGGGAGCCGTTCGTCGAGCGGACCAAGTCCGTCCTGGTGCTGTCGCCGCTGCTGCGCCGCTACACCTCGGGCTCGCCGGCCTAGGCCGTGCCGTCCCAGGCTGTGGCCTGAACCACATACGCAACAGATCGCCGCCGGCCGGCTCCGAGACGCAACGGATCGCTGGTAGGTGCGCAAGATTCACATCTTGTTGCGTAGGTGGCCGGAAACGTACCTTCTAAGAGACCCCGAACAGACCATCGAGCGACGAAGAGGATCCATGCCGCCGCTGCGCATCGCGCTGTACCAAGGCCCCGGCGGCGTTCCGGATTCCACCGGCGCCGCCCTGGCCGCGCTGGACGGCGCCGCCCGGCGGGCGGCGGCCTCCGGCGCCCGGCTGCTCGCCAGCTCCGAGATGTACCTGACCGGGTACGCGCTCGGCGACCGGATACCCGGGCTGGCCGAGCCCGCCGACGGTCCGGGCGCGCTGCGCGTCGCGGAGATCGCCGCCGAGCACGGCATCGCGATCGTGTACGGCTATCCCGAGCGGGCGGGCGCCGCGGTCTTCAACTCCGCGCAGCTCATCGGCCCGGACGGCACCGCGCTGGCGAACTACCGCAAGACCCATCTGTTCGGCGGCTTCGAGCGCGAGCACTTCACCCCCGGCGACACCACCGTGGTCCAGGCGGACCTCGACGGCACCCGGATCGGGCTGCTGATCTGCTACGACGTCGAATTCCCGGAGAACGTCCGGGCCCATGCCCTCGCGGGCACCGACCTGCTCGTCGTTCCCACGGCGCTGATGCGCCCGTACGAGTTCGTCGCACAGACCCTCGTCCCGGCCCGCGCGTACGAAAGCCAGCTGCATCTGGCCTACGCCAACCGCTGCGGCGCCGAGGGCGAGTTCCACTTCACCGGGCTCAGCTGTCTGGCAGGGCCCGACGGAACGGTCCGCGCCCGGGCCGGCACCGGTGAGGAGCTGGTGATCGCCGACGCCGACCCGGAGCTGCTGCGGGCCGCGCGGGACGAGACCCCGTACCTGCCCGACCGGCGGCCCGAGTTGTACGGCACGCTCGTCTGACGTTCGTCTGACCCCTTTTTCGCGAGGAGACACCCCCGATGACGTCCGTGCCCACCGCGGTCCATGACGAGCAGCATGTCCAGGCGCAGGCCGAGCCCCCGATCACGATGTTCGGGCCGGACTTCCCGTACGCCTACGACGACTACCTGGCGAGCCCGGCCGGGCTCGGTGCCGTACCGGCGACCGAGCACGGCACCGAGGTCGCGGTCATCGGCGGCGGGCTCTCCGGCATCATCGCGGCCTACGAGCTGATGAAGATGGGCCTCAAGCCCGTCGTCTACGAGGCGGACCGGATCGGCGGCCGGCTGCGCACCGTCGGCTTCGAGGGCTGCGACGCCGACCTGACCGCGGAGATGGGCGCGATGCGCTTCCCGCCGTCGTCCACCGCCTTCCAGTACTACGTGGACCTGGTGGGCCTGCAGACCCGGCCGTTCCCCAACCCGCTGTCGCCCGGCACCCCCTCGACCGTCGTCGACCTCAAGGGCGAGTCGCACTACGCCACGTCCGTCGACGACCTGCCCGAGGTCTACCACCAGGTCATGCACGCCTGGAACGCGTGCCTGGAGGACGGCGCGGACTTCTCCGCGATGCAGCGCGCCCTGCGCGAGCGTGACGTCCCCGTCATCCGCGAGATCTGGTCCGCGCTGGTCGAGAAGCTCGACAACCAGACGTTCTACGGGTTCCTCTGCGACTCCCCGGCCTTCAAGTCCTTCCGGCACCGGGAGATATTCGGCCAGGTCGGCTTCGGCACCGGCGGCTGGGACACCGACTTCCCCAACTCCATCCTGGAGATCCTGCGGGTCGTCTACACCGGCGCCGACGACGACCACCACGGCATCGTCGGCGGCAGCCAGCAACTGCCGCTGCGGCTGTGGGACCGCGAGCCGGACAAGCTCACGCACTGGGAGCGGGGCACGTCGCTGTCGTCGCTGCACGGCGGCACGCCGCGCCCGGCGGTCACCCGGCTGCACCGCACCGCGGGCAACCGCATCACGGTCACCGACGCGGCGGGCGACATCAGGACGTATCCGGCGGCGGTCTTCACCGCGCAGTCCTGGATGCTGCTCTCCAAGATCGCCTGCGACGACTCGCTCTTCCCGATCGACCACTGGACGGCGATCGAGCGCACCCACTACATGGAGTCGTCCAAGCTCTTCGTGCCGGTCGACCGGCCGTTCTGGCTGGACAAGGACGAGCAGACCGGCCGCGACGTGATGAGCATGACGCTCACCGACCGGATGACCCGCGGCACGTACCTGCTCGACGACGGCCCGGACAAGCCGGCGACCATCTGCCTGTCGTACACCTGGTGCGACGACAGCCTCAAGTGGCTGCCGCTGAGCGCCAACGAGCGCATGGAGGTCATGCTGACCTCGCTCGGTGAGATCTACCCCAAGGTCGACATCCGCTCGCACATCATCGGCAACCCGGTGACCGTGTCGTGGGAGAACGAGCCCTACTTCATGGGCGCCTTCAAGGCCAACCTGCCCGGCCACTACCGCTACCAGCGGCGGCTGTTCACCCACTTCATGCAGGACACGCTGCCCGAGGACAAGCGCGGCATCTTCCTCGCGGGCGACGACATCTCCTGGACGGCGGGCTGGGCCGAGGGCGCGGTCCAGACGGCACTCAACGCGGTGTGGGGCGTCATGCACCACTTCGGCGGCGGGACCGACGCGACCAACCCCGGTCCTGGCGACGTCTACGAGGACATCGCGCCGGTCTTCCTCGACGAGGACTGAGCGCCGCCGGGCATCCGTGCGGCCGGCCGGGTTGACGTCGTAACGTGACCGGGGCTTAAGGAGGCGTATAGCGGGACGCCAGCCGCTCGCGGTGCAATCCTCCGAGTAAGCGGCCCGCCCCACGCGGGCCGCCGGATCCCGGAGGTAGCGCATGAGCCGTCGCCTGCCCGTAGTCCTGGCCCTTCCGGCCGCCGCCCTGATCGCCGTCGCCGGCGCCGCAGTTCCGGCGTCGGCGGCACCCGCCGACAAACCCCAGGTCCTGTCCAGCTGGACCCAGACCAGCGCCTCCAGTTACAACGCCTTCATCTCGGCACGCAACAACCAGGGTGCCTGGTCCGCCTACGGCTTCGACTGGTCCACGGACTACTGCTCGTCGTCGCCCGACAACCCGCTGGGCTTCCCGTTCAACCTGGGGTGTGCCCACCACGACTTCGGCTACCGCAACTACAAGGCGGCCGGACAGTTCAGCGCCAACAAGCCCCGGCTGGACAGCATGCTGTACGAGGACCTCAAGCGGGTGTGCGGTTCGCACGGCTACAACGTCGTGACGAAGGCCGCCTGCAACAGCCTCGCCTGGACGTACTACCAGGCGGTCAAGCAGTTCGGCTGACCTCCGGTCCGCCCCGGCCCCGCGTCACCGGCCGGCCAGCGGAGTGAGCAGGAACCGGCCGACGAGCCCCACGCCCGCGTCGAGCCGGTCAACGCACTCCCGGTACATCGCACCGGTGTGCCGCAAGGACCAGAGCAGGCGGGACGCGGCCCAGGCCGCGTCCCGCGCCCGTTCCAGGCTCCAGGAACCGACCAGATGGGTCAGCGGGTCGGCGACGTCCAGCAGGTCGGGCCCCGGCATGAGGTCCTCGCGCACCCGCTCCTCGATGGCCACCAGCACATCGCCGATCCGCTCGAAGTCCCCCTCCATCGCGGCGGGTTCACGGTCCAGCGCCCGGCAGGTGTCGACCAGCGCGAGCGCCAGGTCATGGCCGATGTGCGCGTTGATCCCGGCGAGTGCGAACTGCAGCGGCCGAACCCCGCGGTGCCCGCGCAGCTGCAGCAGCGGACGCCAGCAGGCGGGGGCCCGGCGCCGGGAGGACTCCGTGCCGACCGCCGCCAGGTAGCGGCCGGCGAACCGTACGTCCAACTCGGCCGCCGCGTGCGGATCGTCGAAGACCCCCGCGGACATCAGCCGCCGCATCTCCTCGGTGACGGAGAGATAGACCCGGTTGAACACCGCGACGCCGTCGTGCGGCGGGAGCGCGGCGTCCAGCGCGCGCATCCGCGCCACCACTTCGTCCACGTCACCGGGGACCGTCCGCCACACCGTCGTCATGTGCCCAGCGTCCCAGCCGGCGGGCACGGGGCACGGCCGCGCGCCGGTGCGTCCCTGAAACGGGTGATGCCGGACCGCCGGTCACAGCGCGCCCGCGTCCCACGCGGTCCACACCGAGGGGTAACGGGGGCTGAACCCCAGCTCGTCGCGGATGCGGGCGGTCGACACCACGCCCTCCCACGGGTCGTCCAGCGGCCGGCCCGCCATGCCTGCGGGCAGCTCCACCCCGTTGAGCTGGTGCAGCTCGACCGCGGACACCGGGGCGTCATCGGCGATGTTGTAGACCCGCCCCGCCGCTCCCGGTGCGCGCAGCAGCCGCAGCAGACCCTGGGCGACATCGGCGTGGTGCACCATCGTCAGCCGCTGGTGCCCGGCCCAGCCGCCCGCCCACCGCAGGGACTGCGCCAGATGCGGGTCACCCTCCCCGTAGACGAAGGCGAGCCGGCCGATCCGCACATCGAGACCGTGCTCGCGGTGCAGCGCCAGCAGACCCTGCTCCGCCGCGGACTTCGAGGCCGGGTAGGCGCCCCACATCGGGGAGCCGGGCAGCGGCTCGTCGTCCTCCACCGCCGGGCGCCCGCGCCCCGCGCCGTACACCAGGTTCGTGCTGACCTGGACGAAGCGGCCGGCGCCCGCCTCGACGGCGCCCCGGCCCAGCTCCAGGGCGGCGTCGCGGTTGACCGCCCAGGCCTCCTCGTCCGGCACGCCGCGGAAGGCCGCCGCGATGTTCAGCACCGTGTCCACCCCGGCCAGCGCCTTGCGCACCGCCTCCGGGTCACGCAGCTCGCCGACCGTGACCTGCGCCCCGAGCGTGGCGGCGGGGGCGCCCCGCTCCTCGTCCCGCACCAGCACCCGGACGGCGTCGCCGGGCGCCGTCCGCGCCAGCAGCCGGGGGACGAACCGCCGTCCGACCTCGCCCGTCGCACCCGTCACCAAAGTCAGCATGTCCCGCTCCTCGTATCCGCCGTGTGAGCCCTGCCGGCGGATCGTGCCCGCCGTGCCCCAGCGTGCGGCGGAAGGACGGGCGGCGGGAGAGACCCGTCGATCCGGGGATCAGCAGTCCCTGGATACCGTCCGGCCGCGGCCGCATGCTGGAGGAGTGGACAGAACCGAACTCGCCGACTTCCTGCGCCGCAGCCGCGCGCGCCTCAGCCCCGCGGACGTGGGCCTCACCGGGGGAGCCCGCCGCCGCACCCCGGGGCTGCGCCGCGAGGAGGTCGCGCAGCTGGCGGGGATGTCCGCCGACTACTACGCACGCCTGGAGCAGGCCCGCGGCCCGCGGCCGTCCCGGCAGATGCTGGCCGCGCTGGCCCGGGCGCTGCGGCTGACGGAGGACGAGCGCGACCATCTGTTCCATCTGGCGGGGGAGGAGCCGTCGCCCGCCCACCGGCGGGGCGACCCGGCGTACGACCGCGAAGGCGCCGCCCATGTCAGGCCCGCGCTGCTGCTGGTCCTGGACCGGTTGCACGACACCCCGGCGCAGGTGATGAGCGACTTCGGCGACGTACTGGCACAGAACGCGCTGGCCGCCGCGCTGGTCGGCGACGTGTTCTCCGGCCCGCCGGGGCAGCGCAACATCGTCCGCCGGATGTTCACCGACCCGGCGGCGCGCGAGCTGTTCCCGGTCGAGGACCGGGACGGGCTCGCGCGCGGTCAGGTGGCGAATCTGCGGGCGGTGCTCGCGGCCCGGCCCGACGATCCCCGGCCGGCCGCCCTGGTGGCGGAACTGCGCGCCTCCAGCGCTGAGTTCGCGCGGCTGTGGGAGGCCCACGAGGTGGCCGTCCGGCGCTCCTCGTCCAAGCGGTTCCAGCATCCGGTGGTGGGGTTGCTGGAGCTGGACTGCGAGGTCCTGCTGAGCACCGAGCACGACCAGCGGCTGATCGTCTACTCGGCGCGGCCGGGCACCGACTCCTACGAGCGGCTGCGGCTGCTGCGCGTGGTGGGGCTGCAGGACCTCACGCCGAGCGGCCTCGGCTGACCGCGGCGGCGCTCCGCCTCACCGGGACAGCCGATTGCGGACCTTGCGCCTGACCATTCCGGCGAGGCCGCGCCAGTTGGTGACGATCAGTTCCGCCCGGCTCTCCGGGTCACGGGAGAGCCAGACGAGCATCGGGCGGAGGCCGGAGCGGAGCCTGCGGCGGCCGGCCGCGCCCGCCGGGAGCTTCGTTCCGGGAAAGCGCACCGGGACGTCCTCGAACTGCTCGCCGTACGACAGCCGCAGCAGCATTCTCCACGCTCCGGGCCTGCGGACCTCGGTGCCGAGATGGCGTACGTCGAAGACGGTCCTGAAGGTCAGCGCCGGCTCGACGCCGCCCGGATCCGTGGTGGGCACCACGACCTCGTGCCCGTCGCCCACCCGCTGGAGCACGAAATGGTGTTCCAGTTTCCCGGGGCGGCTGGTGGCCCGCAGCCGGGTGCGCAGGGTGGCGGTGAACCGCAGGTTGTCGGGCAGCCAGGCCATTTCGGTGATGTCCGCCCAGTCGGACTGTTCGAACCGGGCGAGAGCGATCAGTTCATCCAGCTGACCGCGGCGGAGCAATTGCCCGCGGGTCTGGTCGAGGGGGGAGAGCGGGGCGAGGACCTCCTCGGGGATGAAGTCCTCGAGGAGTTCCGCGGCCAGCCGCACATAGGCCTTCTGCTGGTCCGCCGGCCAGCGCGGGAAACTGCGGCCGAACTTGCCGAGAATCTCCACCTGACCCCAGCGCAGGAGCAGGCTGTTGCGCCGGGGGCCGGGTTCGGTGTTCTCGACCACCGTCTGCAGGACCTTGCGGATGCCCGCGTAGAAGTGCTCGGGATCGGGACCCTGTTGGGTGAGGTGGGCGAATCCCTCCCGCTTCATGAGGTAGTAGCAGTCGTAGTCCGCGACCACCGAGATCGCCCGGGCGGCGAAATAGGCGGGCACGATGAAGATCTGCTCCTCGGCCAGCCGGACACCCTCCGCGAAGCGCAGTCCGTGCTCGGCCACCAGCGAGCGGCGGAACAGCTTGTGCGCGGTCAGGCTCCATACCGCCTTGGTGCTGTAGATGTCGCCCCGCGCGACGTTCTGCCGGAACGGTCCTGCGGCCGCGGACCTGCCGACCCCGCGGATCCGTCCGAGGACCACATCGGAATCGTCGCGGCGGGCCGCCCCGACCATGCGCTCGAAAGCCTCGGTGCCCAGGTAGTCGTCGGGGTCGGCGAAGAAGAGGAACTCTCCGGTGGCCACGTCGATGGCACGGTTGCGCGGGCCCCCGGGAGCGCCGGAATTCGCCTGGTGGAGCACCCGGATCTCCGGATGCCGTACCGCCCAGCTGTCGAGCAACTCGGCGCTGCCGTCCGTCGATCCGTCGTTGACGACCACGACCTCGATACGGTCGATTCCGATCGTCTGATGAACCACGGATTCCAGGCATTCATCCAGATAATCAACGGCGTTGTAGACCGGAATGATGACGCTGACCCATTTCTCGGGCACGGTCGCGGTCGCCTCCTTGGTATAGCCGCAGCAAAGAGAGGGGAAGTCATGATCCGGTCGGCGAGGCGGGGATCCCGCTGCCGAGAATGGGCAATCTAGCGTAAAGCGGGGGTTGCGGGGTTTCCGTTCATTGATTGGTACCTGCCCGGCGGGCGGTCGCGGGAACCGGCGCCGAGCGGGGCATTTCGCCCCCCGTCGGTCACATCCATGAATCCTGTGCCAGGCGTTGTCAGGCCGAAGCGGCTGCCCTACGCTCACACGATCGTCAGTGTGAACACCATTCATGTATGTGATGGGAGTCTTTGATGAGCGGAAGACGTAGGGGCCGTGGAGCGCTGCTCGCCACCGTGGCCGGGCTCGCCGCCCTGCTCGCGCCCATGGCATCGCCCGCGTCCGCGGCGCCCGCGCACGTACCGGCACACACCAGCGCCGCGGCGAAGGTGCCGCGGACCGTCGTGCTGGACGGCGAGCAGCTGCGGCAGACGAAGGGGCGGCTGGCGAAGGGCGACCCAGCGCTGCGGCGGGCCGTCGCCGACCTGCGGACACAGGCCGACGGCTGGCTGGGCCAGGGCCCGTGGACCGTCACCGACAAGGACCGCACGCCGCCCGGCGGCGACAAGCACGACTACCTCAGCCAGGCCCCGTACTGGTGGGCGAGCCAGCCGAAGACCGCGGACAACCCGATGGGATGCCCGTACCTCCAGAAGGACGGGCAGCGGAATCCCGAAGTTGACGAACTCACCGACCACGACGAGCGCGGCGAGGTGTTCGCGTCCGCCTACACCCTCAGCCTCGCCTGGTACTACACCGGCGATCCGGCCTACTCGCGGCACGCCGCCGAGATCCTGCGTACCTGGTTCACCGATCCGGCCACCCGGATGAACCCGAACCTGGACCACGCGCAGATCATCCCCTGCAAGTACGACGGCCGGGCGATCGGCATCATCGACTTCTCCCAGGGCTTCACCAGCGTCCTCGACGCGACCGCGATCCTCGACACCGGAGCCCCCGGCTGGACCAAGGGCGACCGTGGTGGGATGCGTACCTGGTACGAGGGCTTCCGCAACTGGCTCGGCGGCGCCTTCGGCAAGGAGGAGGCGGCGGCGGCCAACAACCACGGCACCTTCTTCGACATGCAGCTGGCCGCGCTCCAGCTCGCCACCGGTCACGACGGCCTCGCCCGGCAGACGGTGCTGAAGGCCAGGGCCGGGCGGATCGATCCGCAGATCGCCGCCGACGGCAGCCAGCCGGGCGAGATCTCCCGCACCCGCAGCTGGCACTACTCCACCTTCAACCTGGTGGCGTTCACCCGGCTCGCGGCGATCGGCCGGCACGTCGGTGTGAACCTGTGGTCCTACCGGGGTCCGGCCGGGCAGCGGCTCTCCGCCGCGGTCGACTACCTGCTGCCCGCCGCGACCGGCAAGGTGCCCTGGCCGCACCCGGAACTGGACTTCCGGGCCTACGCGGCGAGCGACATCGTGCATGCCGCCGCCGACGCCGGGGACCCGAAGGCCCGCGCGGCGGTGCCCGCGCTCCAGGCCCCGCCGGGCGGCGACCTGTGGGCGCTGCGGCCCGCGGCCGAGCAGCTGGACTCGATCACCGGCTGAGCCCTCGCTCACCCGCCGGACGGGGCGGAAACAGCCCGTCCGGCGGCCGGGCGCAGCACTCCCGCGCCCACCACGAGTCCCGCCGCGAGCAGCGTCACGAGGCCGAACGACGCCGTCAGGGAACTGGCGTTGGCGATGACCCCGATGGCGGCCGGGGCCACCAGTCCCGAGGTGTACGTCACGGTCGCGACTCCGGCGATGGCCTGGCTGGGCACCGGGCCGGCGTGCCCGGCCGCGGCGAAGCAGAGCGGCACGACGACCGCGATGCCCACCCCGAGCAGCGCGAAGCCGGTGATGGCCAGCGGCTGTGCGTCGGCCGCGACCACCAACAGCCCGCCCACGACGGCGAGCAGGCCGCCGGCCCGCACCGTCCGCACCGGGCCGAGCCGCCGGACCACCGCGTCCCCGGCGAGCCGGGTCGCGGCCATGGTGCAGGCGAAGGCCGTGTAACTGGCCGCGGCGACACCGGCCGAGGCGCCGGTGACATCGCGGAGGTAGACCGCGCACCAGTCCATGCTCGCGCCCTCCGCGAAGACCGCGCAGAAGCCGATCGCCCCGATGACCAGAGCGGAGCGCGGCGGCAGGGCGAACCGCGGCGGCGCCTCCGCCTCCAGTTCCGGGTGGATGTCGGGAGCGCCCGCGCAGGCGAGGTAGCCGAGCGGCACCAGTACCGCGGCCGCGACCGCCAGATGCAGCCGGGCGTCGACGCCGCCGTGCGCGGCGGCCACGCCGATCGCCGAGCCCGCCAGAGTGCCGGCGCTCCACATGCCGTGCAGCCCCGACATGATCGACTTTCCCTTGCGCTGTTCGACGTCGACGCCCAGCGCGTTCATCGCCACGTCGGCCATGCCGGACGTGGCGCCGTACACGAAGAGCAGACCGCACAGCCAGACCAGGCCGGGCGCGGCGGCGGGCAGCGCCAGTGCCGCGCACCACAGGGCCAGCAGTCCGCGCAGCGCGGCCCGGGAGCCGAACCGGTGCATGATCCGGCCGGCCAGCGGCATCGCCAGTGACGCGCCGATCGCCGGGAAGACCAGCGCCAGGCCGAGCTGGCCGGCGCTGAGGTCCAGTTGGTCCTTGATCCAGGGGATCCGGGTGGCGAAGTTGCCGGTGACCGAGCCGTGCACGGCGAACACCGTCGCGATGGCTATGTGGGCCCGGCGGAGCCCCGGTTCGGCCTTCCGCGTCACTGCACTTGTCATGGCGCGTAAACTATCAGGGAGCCTACCTGATAGAAATGGCTTTTCGGATGCCTGTTCCACGGCCCGTGTCTGGAAGGATCCCGGCATGACCGCCACCCGCGCGCACAACGACACCGCGCTCCCCGGCCCCACCGCCTCGCCGCGCACGGCGCGTGTCATCAACGACCGGCTGGCGCTGGGGTTGCTGCAGAGCGAGGGGCCGCTGACCGCCGCCCAGCTGAAGAACCTCACCGGGCTGTCCCGGCCCAGCGTCGCGGACCTGGTCGAGCGGCTGCAGGACGCCGGGCTGATCGAGGTCGTCGGCACGTCGGGGGACGACCGCCGCGGTCCCAACGCCCGGCTCTACGCGATCGTCGCCGACCTCGCGTACATCGCCGGAGTGGACATCCGCACCTACAGCATCGGCATCACCGTCGCCGATCTGCTCGGCCGCACCGTCGCCACCGCGGCCATGCCCGTCGGCCCGTCCGACGACCCGGAAGAGGTGACGCGGCGCGGGACGGCACTGCTGGAGCGCACCGCCCGCGAGGCGGGCGCGGGAGCGCTGCACACCGTCGCCTTCGGGGCGCCGGGCCTCGTCGACCCCGCCACCGGCCAGCTCCGCGCCACCGGCGCGCTGCCCGCCTGGCACGGCGACCTGGTCACCGAGGTACGCGGCCGGCTCGGCATCCCGGTCCTGCTGGAGAACGAGTGCAACCTGGCCGCGATAGCGGAACAGCGCGTCGGCGCGGCCCTCGGCCAGCACACCTTCGTCCTGCTGTGGCTCGGCGCGGGTGTCGGGGCGGCCGTCGTCCTCGACGGCCGGCTGCGGCGCGGCGCCTCGGGCGGTACGGGCGAGATCGGCTTCCTGCCGGTGCCCGGCACCTCGCGGCTGCCGTCCGTCACCGACTGCGAGGGCGGCTTCCACTCCCTGGCCGGCTCCGCCGCGGTCTGCGCGCTCGCGCGCCGGCACGGCTTCCCTGACCCGGGCGACGGCGTCGACACGGCCGAGGCCGCCGTCCGCTGGGCCCGCGGATCCGGGCCGGGGGAGCGGAACGCAGCGTTCCTGGACGAGCTCGCCGACCGGATCTCCATCGGCACCGCGGCGGTCTGCGCGGTGCTCGACCCCGGCTGCGTGGTGCTGGCCGGAGAGATCGGCCGGGCCGGCGGCGAGGCGCTGGCCGGCAGGGTCGCGGAGCGGCTCCCGCTCATGTCGCCGCTGAGCACCGACGTACGGGCCGGCACGGTCACCGGCAGCGCGGTCCTGCGCGGCGCCGTGCTGTCCGCCATGGACGCCGCCCAGGAGGACCTGTTCGTCCCCGCGCCGTGACCCGCACCCCTGGTCGTCCCCGTGGAAGCCCTCCCGGACCGTATTCCGGCCCCTCTCGTGAGCCAGAGCACAGTCGCCTCTCTACCGGTGCTGTGATCGGACGTGGCAGACTGAGGGATGTATCAGTGACGTTTGCGCACTCCGGGGTCGGTGTAATTCCGAACCGGCGGTTACAGTCCGCGACCCGTCCGCAGCCAGCGGGCGGTTGACCAGGTGAAATTCCTGGACCGACGGTGAAAGTCCGGATGGGAGGCAGTGCGCGGCGGGCAATCACCGGTGCGCCGCTGCTGTCGGCTCGTCCTTCGGGCGAACCGTTTTCCGGCCTCGGCGTCTCTTGGTGCATCGTCCGCTTCCTGTCCTTCGTGACAGCCCCGGAGTCCGTGCCCTATGAGGCAGGAGGACCCGGTGGCCCCCGTTCCGGCCCACATCGCGGCAATGCGCCGAGCCATCGAGCTCGCCGCCCGCGGGCTCGGCTCCACCAGCCCCAACCCCGTCGTCGGCTGCGTCGTCCTGGACGCCGCGGGCCGCACCGTCGGTGAGGGCTGGCACCAGCGGGCCGGCGGCCCGCACGCCGAGGTCCACGCGCTGCGCGCGGCGGGGGAGTCGGCCCGCGGCGGCACCGCGCTGGTCACCCTCGAACCCTGCAACCACACCGGCCGGACCGGCCCCTGCTCCCAGGCCCTCATCGAGGCCGGCATCGCCCGTGTCGTCTACGCGGTCGCCGACCCGAACCCCGACGCCACCGGCGGTGCCGCGACCCTGCGCGCCGCGGGGGTCGACGTCGAGGGCGGACTGCTCGCCGCCGAGGCCGCCCGCGGCAACGAGGTGTGGCTGACGACCCTCGCCCGCCGCCGCCCGTTCGTGGTGTGGAAGTACGCGAGCACCCTCGACGGCCGGATCGCCGCCGCCGACGGCACCAGCCGCTGGATCACCTCCCCGGAGTCCCGCGCCGACGTCCACCGGCTGCGCGCCGAGGCGGACGCCGTCGTCGCCGGCTCCGGCACCCTGCGCGCCGACGACCCGCACCTCGCGGTGCGCGGCCTGGACGGCGCCACCCAGCCGCTGCGGGTCGTCGTCGACACCGCCGCCACCGTCAAACCCGGCGCCAGGGTGCTGGACGACGCCGCGCCCACCCTGATCGCGGTCGCCCAGGACACCAGGACCGCCCACCTGGACGGCCTCGCCGAGACCGTCCGGCTGCCCCGCGCGGCAGCCGGCCCAGGACTGGACATCCCCGCCCTGCTCACCGCCCTGTACGAGCGCGGGGTCCGCTCCGTGCTCCTGGAGGGCGGCCCGACCCTGGCCGGCGCCTTCGTGGCCGCGGGCGCCGTCGACAAGGTCGTCGGCTATCTCGCACCCGTTCTGCTCGGCGCCGGACCCACCGCGCTGGCCGACGCCGGAATCACCACCATCACGCAGGCGTTGCGGCTCGATGTGACCGAGACGGTACGCATCGGTCCCGACCTCCGCATCACCGCTTATCCCCACGCCGAGGAGAACTGAGTGTTCACCGGAATCGTCGAAGAACTGGGCGAGATCACCGCAGTCGAGGAGCTGGCCGACGCCAGCCGCTTCCGGGTGCGCGGCCCTGTCGTCACCGAAGGCGCCAAGCACGGCGACTCGATCGCCGTCAACGGCGTCTGTCTCACCGTCGTGGACTTCGGGGACGGCGAGTTCACCGCCGACGTGATGGCCGAGACGCTCAGCCGCTCCAGCCTCGGCGCGCTGGCCGCCGGCTCCCGCGTCAACCTGGAGCGCCCGATGGCGCTCGGCGGCCGGCTCGGCGGCCACCTCGTCCAGGGCCATGTGGACGGCACCGGCACCATCGTCGAGCGCAAGCCGGCCGAGCACTGGGAGATCGTCAAGGTCTCGCTGCCCGCCGAGCTGACCCGCTACGTCGTCGAGAAGGGCTCGATCACCGTCGACGGCATCAGCCTCACCGTGGTCGACGCGGGCCCCGACTACTTCACCATCAGCCTCATCCCGACCACCCTCGCGCTCACCACGCTCGGCTTCAAGCAGCCCGGCGACCCGGTCAACCTCGAGGTGGACGTACTCGCCAAGTACGTCGAGCGGCTGCTCGGCGCGAACCGGACGGAGACCACGCCATGAGTGCGCTGGACTGGCTCAACGGCGAGGCGTTCACCGCGTTCGACCAGCACATCCTCCGGTCGGACATGGCGGGGAACCTGCTCGGTCTGGGCGCCCTGGCGCTCGGCTGGCGGCGTTCCCTGCTGACCTGGCCGGTACAGCTGCTCTCCGGCCTCGTGCTGGTCGCCGCCTACGCCTCCGCGCACCTCAGCGGCGGTATCGGCAAGCAGATCGTGGTCGTCACCGTCGCGGTGTGGGGCTGGGCCCAGTGGCGGCGCGGCGGTGCCACGAAGGGCCGGCTGGCCATCCGCTTCGCCACCTGGACGGAGCGGGCCTGGCTGGTGGCCGGCACCGCCGCGGGCACCGTCGCCCTGGCGCTGCTCTTCACCGCCTACCCGAAGCTGTCCTGGGACCCGTGGCCCGACGCGTACATCTTCGTCGGCACGCTGACCGCCATGGTCGCCCAGGCCCGTGGCTGGGTGGAGTTCTGGTTCGCGTGGCTCGCCGTCGACGTGGTCGGTGTCCCCCTCGCCTTCAACAACGGGCTGGCCTTCTCGGGCCTGGTCTATGTCATCTACTTCGTCCTGGTCGTCCTCGGTCTGCGCGCCTGGTGGCTGCAGACCCGGACGGACAGGACGCCGAGCGGGACCGTCCCGGATGGAGCCACAGCATGACCGCGCTGCAGACTTGGTACGCCGACCACGACGGTGATCTCGCGCTCGACCCGGTCGAACGGGCCATCGCCGACATCGCCGCCGGCCGTCCCGTCGTCGTCGTCGACGACGAGGACCGTGAGAACGAGGGCGATCTCATCATCGCCGCCGAGAAGGCCACCCCTGAGCTGGTCGCCTTCATGATGAGCGAGTGCCGCGGGCTGATCTGCGTGCCGATGGAGGTCCCGGAGCTCGACCGGCTGGAACTGCCGCAGATGGTCGAGGCCAACACCGAGTCGATGAAGACCGCGTTCACCGTCTCGGTCGACGCGAGCGCCGCGCACGGCGTGACCACCGGCATCTCCGCCGCCGACCGGGCCACCACCATCCGGATGCTCGCCGACCCCGCCTCCGTAGCGGGCGACTTCGTGCGCCCCGGCCATGTCTTCCCGCTGCGCGCCCGCCCGGGCGGCGTCCTGGTCCGCAACGGCCACACCGAGGCCGGGGTCGACCTGGCGCGGCTGGCGGGACTGCGGCCGGCCGCGGCCATCGTGGAGATCGCCCGTGAGGACGGCACCATGGCCCGGCTCCCCGAGCTGGTGCCGTTCGCCCGCAAGCACGGCCTGTCGATCATCTCCATAGAGGATCTGATCGCCTACCGCCGGGCGTCCGAGCCCACCGTGCGCCGCGAGGCCGCGACCCGGCTGCCCACCGCCTTCGGCGACTTCCGGGCGTACGGCTACCGCAGCACCACCGACGGCATCGAGCACATCGCGCTCATCGCCGGTGACCTCGACGCGACCGGCGCCCTCGCCGACGGCGACGACGTCCTGGTGCGGGTGCACTCCGAATGCCTCACCGGCGACGTCTTCGGCTCGCAGCGCTGCGACTGCGGACCGCAGCTCCAGGCGTCGCTCGAAAGGGTGGCTTCCGAGGGCCGCGGTGTCGTCGTCTATCTGCGGGGCCACGAGGGCCGCGGCATCGGCCTGCTGTCGAAGCTGCGCGCGTACGAGCTCCAGGAGCGCGGCCGCGACACCCTGGACGCCAACCTGGAACTGGGCCTGCCCGCCGACGCCCGCGACTACGGCGCCGCCGCGCAGATGCTCACCGACCTCGGTGTGCGGTCGGTGCGGCTGCTGACGAACAACCCGGAGAAGGTCGACGCGCTCACCCGCCACGGCCTGAAGGTCCTCGCCCGCGAGCCGATGGCTGTCGTGGCGGGGGAGCACAATCTGCGGTACCTGCGCACCAAGCGGGACCGGATGGGCCACGACCTGCCGTGGCTCGACCCGGTCGTGACCAGCCCCTGCGGCAACCAGTAGCGGCGGCGAACCACCCGCACGACCACCCGCACCACCCCGCACGACCCCGTACGACCAGTACGACGAGCACCGGAACTGAGGAGAGACGTGAGCGGTAAGGGCGCCCCCGAGCTGACCGTGAAGAACTGCGGTGACCTGCGCGTGGCAGTGATCGCGGCCCAGTGGCACGTCCAGGTCATGGACGGCCTGGTCGAGGGCGCGCTGCGCGCCCTGGCCGAGCTGGGCATCGACGAGCCGACCGTCCTGCGGGTGCCCGGCAGCTTCGAGCTGCCGGTCGTCGCCAAGGTGCTGGCGGGCCGCGGCTACGACGCGATCGTCGCCCTCGGCGTGATCATCCGCGGTGGCACCCCGCACTTCGAGTACGTCAGCCACGGTGTCACCGCCGGCCTCACCCAGGTCAGCGTGGACACCGGGGTGCCCGTCGGCTTCGGCGTGCTGACCTGCGACACCGAGGAGCAGGCGCTGGACCGGGCCGGACTGCCCGGGTCGAACGAGGACAAGGGCCACGAAGCGGTCACCGCCGCGGTGGCCACCGCGACCATCCTGCGTTCAGTATCCGAACCCTGGCGCTGAGCGTCCGGCACTTCCGCGTAGGGTGTGAGCCACCATGGCCAAGAAGACATTCGAGGAGCTCTTCACCGAGCTCCAGCACAAGGCCGCCACCGGCGACCCCAGTACCTCCCGCACCGCCGAGCTGGTGGGCAGCGGTGTGCATGCGATCGGCAAGAAGGTGGTCGAAGAGGCCGCCGAGGTGTGGATGGCCGCCGAGTACGAAGGCGCCGACCGCACCGCCGAGGAGATCTCCCAGCTGCTCTACCACCTGCAGGTGATGATGGTCGCCCGGGGCATCTCCCTGGACGACGTCTACGCTCATCTCTGAGCCGGCACCCGCACCGCACCGCCGCTCGCGTCCCGAACACCCCGAACCGCAAAGGAAGCTGTCCTCATGCTGCGCATCGCCGTTCCCAACAAGGGTTCACTCTCCGGGCCTGCGTCGGCGATGCTCCATGAGGCCGGCTACCGGCAGCGCAAGGAGTCCAAGGAGCTCGTCCTCGTCGACAGTGACAACGACGTGGAGTTCTTCTACCTGCGGCCGCGCGACATCGCGATCTACGTCAGCTCCGGCCGGCTCGACATCGGCATCACCGGCCGTGACCTGCTGCTGGACTCGGGCGCGGACGCCGAGGAGATCCTCCAGCTCGGCTTCGCCCGCTCCACGTTCCGCTACGCCGCGGAGCCGGGAACGGCGGAGTCGGTCAAGGACCTCGGGGGCATGACGGTCGCCACCTCCTACGAGGGCGTCGTCGAGAAGCACCTGGCGGACAACGGCATCGACGCCTCCGTCGTGCACCTGGACGGCGCCGTCGAGACCGCGATCCAGCTGGGCGTCGCCCAGGTCATCGCGGACGTCGTCGAGACCGGCACCTCGCTGCGCAACGCGGGGCTGGCGGTCTTCGGCGAGCCGATCATGGAGTCCGAGGCGGTCGTCATCCGCCGTACGGGTGTGGACGGCGAGGACCCCAAGGTCGCGCAGTTCCTGCGCCGGCTGCAGGGCGTCCTGGTCGCCCGCCGCTACGTGATGATGGACTACGACATCCGCGTGGAGCAGGTCGAGCGGGCCGTGGCCCTCACCCCGGGCCTGGAGTCGCCGACCGTCTCGCCGCTGCACCACGAGGGCTGGGTCGCCGTCCGCGCCATGGTCCCCAGCCGCGACGCCCAGCGGATCATGGACGAGCTGTACGAGCTCGGCGCCCGCGCGATCCTCACCACCGGCATCCACGCCGCGCGCCTGTGATGTCCGGCAAACCCGGCCCGTCCGCCGCCGCGGTCCTGCCCGAGCTGCCCGTCACCTTCCGTCCGGTCCGCACCCGCGTGGTGCTGCTGACGGTCGGAGCGGGCCTGCTCGTCGTGCTCACCGCCGTCGCCCTGATGATGCCCAGCGACGGAGCGCAGCCCTGGGGCCCGGGGGACCGGGCCACCATGATCATCACCGGACTGCTGATCTTCGCGCTGCTCGCGGTGCTCAGCCGGCCCAAGGTGGTCGCGGACGACGACGGGATCACCGTGGTGAACCTGGTCGCCAGCCGCCGGCTGGAATGGGCCGAGGTCGTCAAGGTCAATCTGCGGACCGGCGACCCGTGGGTCTATCTCGACCTCACCGACGGCACCAGCCTGGCCGCGATGGGCATCCAGCCCGGTGGCGGCCGGGACCAGGCGGTCCGCGCCGCCCGCCAGTTGCGGGCGCTGGCCGAAGCGCGCGGCACAGGGCAGCCCGGCACCAGGTAGGGCTGCCGACCGAGCCCCGCTCTTGATTACTCTGGAGTCGGGCAGTGCTTCCGCAGACTGCCCGCGGGGCCCCACCGACCCAAGGAGTGACACCCAAACGACGATGTCCAAATCGTCTGGTAGTACCTGCGCCGCCCCTCCCTCCAGCGGAGTTCCCGTAATTCCCGGAGCGGCGGCATGAGCACCTCGTTGTTGCTGCTGTGTGCGGCATTCGTCCTGATCCTCGCCAACGGCTTCTTCGTCGCCGCCGAATTCGGTCTGGTGACCGTCGACCGGCCGGCCGCGGAACGCGCCGCCGCCGAGGGCGACCGCCGGGCCCGGAGCGTGGTGGCCGCGCTGCGGAAGCTGTCGTTCCAGCTCTCCGGCACCCAGCTGGGCATCACCATCACCTCGCTGGTGGTCGGCATGCTCGCCGAACCGGCGCTGGCCCAGCTGCTCACCGGCCCGCTCACCTCGGCCGGACTGCCCGAGCGCGCCGCCCCCGGGGTCGGTGTCGTCATCGGCATGATGCTCGCCTCGGCCGTCCAGATGGTCGTCGGCGAGCTCGTCCCCAAGAACTGGGCGGTCTCCCGCCCGCTGCAGGTGGCCCGGTTCGTGGCCGGCCCGCAGCGGGTGTTCTCCACCGCCTTCCGGCCGGTCATCGAAGTGCTCAACCGGATCGCCAACCGGCTGGTGCGGATGCTCGGCGTCGAGCCCGCCGACGAGCTGGCCTCGGCCCGCACCCCCAGCGAACTGGTCTCCCTCGCCCGGCACTCGGCGCAGGCCGGCACCCTGGAGCAGGACACCGCCGACCTGTTCGTCCGTACCCTGTCGCTCGGCGACCTGACGGCCGCCAACGTGATGACGCCCCGGGTCCGGGTCAGCGCGCTGGAGGACACCGCCACCGCCGCCGACGTCCTCAACCTCACCCGGGCCACCGGCCTGTCCCGCTTCCCGGTCTACCGGGAACGGCTGGACGACATCATCGGGATGGTCCACCTCAAGAACGCCCTCGCCGTCGCCGCCCCGCTGCGCGACCGCACCCCGGTGGGCCGGATCTCGGTCTCGCCGCTGCTGGTCCCCGAGACGCTGGCGGGCCGGCAGCTGCTGCAACTGCTGCGCAGCCAGCAGCCGATCGCCGTCGTCGTCGACGAGTACGGCGGCACGGCCGGTGTCGTGACCCTGGAGGACATCATCGAGGAACTCGTCGGCGAGGTGCGCGACGAGCACGACGCCGTGGACCTGCCGGAACTGGCACAGGCCGCGGCCGAGGACGGCCTGCCGGCCTGGGACGCCGACGGCGGCTGCCGGGTGGACACGCTCGCCCGGATCGGGCTGCAGGCCCCGGAGGGCCCGTACGAGACGGTCGCCGGGCTCGTCGCCGACCTGCTGGCGCGGATCCCCGAACCCGGTGACACCGCGGTGCTGCCCGACTGGGAGCTGCGGGTGCGGGAGGTCTCCCACCACCGGGCGGAACGGGTGCGCATCGTGCGCACCGGCACCGGTGCCGGCACCCAGGACGAACAGGGGGCCGCCCGATGAGCGTCCTCCAACTGCTCTTCGCCGTCCTGCTGGTGCTCGCCAACGGCTTCTTCGTCGGCGCGGAGTTCGCCCTGGTCTCGGTACGCCGCAGCCAGATCGAACCGCTCGCCGCGGAACACCGGCGGGCCCGTACCGTCCTGTACGGGCTGGAGAACCTGCCGCGCATGATGGCGGCGGCCCAGTTCGGCATCACCGTCTGCTCGCTCACCCTGGGCGCGGTCGCCGAGCCGACCATCTCCCATCTGCTGGAACCGCTCTTCGAGGCCGCGCAGATGCCCGAGGGGCTGGCGCACGCGCTCGGGTACGTCCTGGCGCTCGCGGTGGTGGTCTCGCTGCACCTGGTGATCGGCGAAATGGTGCCGAAGAACCTGGCGATGGCCGCCCCGGAGAAGACCGCGCTGTGGCTCAGCCCCGGACTCGTCGCCTTCGCCCGGGTGTTCCGGCCGGTGATCACCGTACTGGGCAGCTGCGCGCGGGTGATCCTGAAGCTGTTCCGGGTCGAGCCGAAGGACGAGGTCGACTCCGTCTTCACCAGCGAGGAGCTGACGGTGCTCGTCGAGGACGCCCGGCGGGCCGGGCTGCTCGACCACGACGAGCAGGAACGCCTGGAGGACGCCCTGGAGCTGGGCACCCGCCCGGTCATCGAGGTGCTGCTGCGCCCCGCCGAGCTGATCACGGTGGATCCGTCGGTGACCCCGCGCCAGGTCGAGGAACTCACCGTGCACACCGGGTACTCACGGTTCCCGGTGGCCGGCCCCGACGGCGCCTATCTGGGCTATCTGCACGTCAAGGACGTCCTGGACGTCGAGGACGGCAGCCACCCGGTGCCGCAGCGGCTCTGGCGCCCGATGGCGACGCTCCGCGCCGACCTGCCGCTGGACGACGCGCTCACCCAGATGCGGCGGGCGGCGTCGCACCTCGCGGCGGTCGCGGACGCCGACGGGCGCCCGATCGGACTGGTCGCGCTGGAGGACGTCCTGGAGATGCTGGTCGGCGAGGTCCGCGACCCGGCGCACCGCGAGCTGCCGACGATCGCCGGACGGACCTGACGCCTGGCGTTCGCCACCCGTGGCGGACCGGCCTACTCGGCCGGTTCGCCCGGCGGCACCCCCGGGCCGCGCCCCGACAGCACCTCGCCGTAGGCCTGCATCAGATCCGGGAGCCGCAGCGTCGACAGATCGTCGCGGTTGGGGGAGCCGGGGTAGTCCGACAGCCGCAGATCGCGGTAGGCGCAGCTCTTCTCGTACAGGGTGCGCAGCAGCCGGCCGTTGCCCAGCTCGTCTATCCAGCCCTGGTCGACGACATGGGCGCTGATCGCCCGCAGTTCCTCCAGCGCCTCCTCGTCCCAGTGGTCGCCGTTGTCCGCGGCGAGGACCTCGCCGATCCGGGTCAGCTCCAGCGGCCGGTAGCTGGGGAAGTCGACCCGGGTGGTGAAGCGGGAGCTGAGCCCGGGGTTCACCGCCAGCAGCCGGTCCATGCCCTCCGGATAGCCGGCGAGGATCACCACGAGGCGGTCGCGGTTGTCCTCGGCGCGCTTGAGGAGCACCTGGAGCGCCTCGTCGCCGTAGGCGTCGCCCTTGGAGTAGCCGGAGTTGGACAGGGCGTACGCCTCGTCCACGAAGAGCACCCCGCCGAGCGCGGAATCGATCAGCTCGTTGGCCTTGACCGCGGTCTGCCCCAGGAACTCGCCCACCAGGTCGGACCGCTGGGCCTCGACGAGATGATCGCCGCCGAGCAACCCCAGCGCGTAGAAGACCCGGCCGAGTATCCGCGCCACGGTGGTCTTGCCGGTGCCGGAGGGGCCGGAGAAGACGAAGTGACGCTTGGGGGGCTGCACCGGCAGGCCCTGGCCGGCCCGCAGCCGGGCCATCCGCAGTTGCGCCGACAGCGCCCGCACCTGCCGCTTCACCGGCTCCAGCCCGACCATGCGGTCCAGTTCGGCGAGTGCCTGGCCGAGCAGCATCGGGTCCGGCGCCGTCATCGACAGCGGGGGCGGCAGCGCCATGGACGCCACCCCGGCCTTCTCCCGTACGTCGTCGTCCGGCGGGCCGAGCGTCAGCGCGGGCTCCTCCAGTTCGGTGCCGGGGCCGCGGCCGTCCATCGGTTCGCCGGTCAGCAGGGCGGAGTCCGGGCCGTCCAGCACATCGGGGGAGGCCTGGCCGAGGCCGGACAGCGAGACGGCCGCCAGACCGGCGCCCGCGCCCTCGTCGAGCCCGTCGGACTCGTTGATCGCGGCCAGCCGGGCGGCGGTGTCCATGAACGCCGGGTCCACCCGGTGCACCGCCCGGTACAGCGGCAGCGCCGCGGCGGTGCGGCCGGTGCCCTCGTAGGCGCGGGCCAGCCAGTAGCGCAGCTCCTTGCGCTGCGGCTGCTCGCTGCGGCAGCGCATCAGCGCGGCGGCCAGCAGCGGTTCGGCCTGCCCGCACAGCTCCAGCCGGACGCGGGCCATCCCGCCGAACAGGCCCGCCTCGATGCCGAGCACCGGATCGCCCAGCAGCGGCTCGGTGTTGCGGACCAGCTGCTCCCAGTCCTTGACCAGATAGGCCCGGCAGGCGTGCAGAAAGCGCACCTGCCGGTCGGTGTCGACGGGCGGGCACTCGGCCAGCGCGCGGTCCAGCTCGGCGACATGCCGGCCGTCCAGCCAGTGCGAGGCGTGCGCGAGCAGCAGATCGCGGTCCGACTCCAGCACCGGCTGCACCCACCAGCCGAGCCAGTACCAGGAGTTGATCGACCGCCGGTGGGCCCGGCGCTCCTCGCCGAAGCGGTCCCGGTGGCGGTACATCTGGAGCAGCGCCGTCGAGGTGTCCGCGCGCAGCGCGTGCAGGCCAAGCCAGGCGTCCGCCATGCCCGGATCGAGCCGGACGGCGGCCCGGAACTCCTCCTCGGCCTGCGCGTACGCCCCGACGGTGTAGGCGTCCACGGCGCGCAGCCAGGCGAGGCCGGCGGGGGCGCCCGAGCGCTCTGTCCCGAAGTCCATCAGGTCCCCACCAACCGTTCCCCCGCGGCTTGCTGCTGTACCCCGTCCCAACCCTGAGGACCGGGACGGGAGTTGGCGCAGGGGAGTCGTGCCCCCACCTGCCACCGCACCCCGTTCGCATCGTACCTGCGATGACGTCGGTGCCGTAGAGCGGCGCAGCGGTCCCCTCGGCCCCGCGCCGTTCGACGCACGGACTCCGGGTGGTGACAGTGGGTGAGGAAAAGGCGGCCCGAGGGGCCCGGTGGACCGGGCCGGGACGCAGCGAAGCCCCCGGTCACGGGGGAACAACCGGGGGCTTCGGATCATGGGAGCGGCCCGCACTGACCGCTTATTGAGAACGTAATTCCTGTACACCCCCCCGGTCAAGCCGCTCCGGAGGGCTCCGTGAGGGCCTTCTGGAAGTGGCAGCGCACCGGCGGTAATCTGTCACCGTCCGTGAGGGATCATGGTGTTCGGGAGTGCCTCCCGGGCCCCGGAAGCATCTCGTATCCCTCTGGTCTCAGCAGTACCAGATGGTCCGCGAACGGCTGTGAGGGATCGGACACGAAGTGCGCGTCCTGCGCGCGCATCCAGGAGGACCAGAACGCGTCCATCTCCGGGCCGTCCCGCAACTGTCCGCGCTCCCTGGCCGTGTCACGGGGGACCTCGAGCCACAGCAGGTGCGACAGCAGCGGTCGGAGGGCGGCCCGTCCGCTTCCGACGCCCTCCAGGAGGACGACGGGTGCGGGGGGCACCTCGCGGACGCCGTCGAAGCGCCGCCGCGTCCAGTCGTAGACGCCGTGCCGTGCCGTCCGGCCGGCGGCCAGCGGCTCCAGGACCTGCTCCCGCAGCCGGCCGGTCCACGCGAACAGCTCGTCATGGGTGGCCAGATCGTCCAGATGGACGACGGGCGCCCCGCCGAGCGCGCCGGCGAGCCGGGCGGCGTACGTGGTCTTGCCGGAACCGGCGTGCCCGTCCACGGCGACGATCCGGACCGGGCCGCACGACGGCGGCAGCTCCCGCAGATGCGCGGCGAACTCCGCGAGCGGGTCGCTCGGGGCGGGGGCGGCTTGATCGTTCATCGGGCCCAGCGTAGCGAGCCCTGAGCACGGCGCGGCCGGGGCCGCGACGCGTCCTGCCGGCCGGCCTCCGCCGGACGCCAGGGGCGTCTACCGTGTGACGCGTGACCGACTCCGCAGCTTCCGCCGCCGACTCCGCCGGGCTGTATCCGGCCGAGCGCCTCGAACTCGCCCGCAAGGCCGCCGCCGGCGCGGGTCTGGACGCCCTGCTCATCTCGCCGGGCGCCGATCTGCGCTACCTCACCGGCTATCAGGCGCTGCCGCTGGAGCGCCTCACCTGTCTGGTGGTGCCCACCGAGGGCGACGCGTTCCTCGTCGTCCCCGCCCTGGAGCGGCCGGCCGCGCTGGCCTCGCCCGTCGGCGGCCTCGGTATCGACATCACCGGCTTCGCCGAGACCGACAACGCCTACGAGCTGATCGCCGGCCGGCTGCCGGCCGGCGCCCGCCGGGTCGCCGTCGACAACCACATGTGGGCCGAGAAGCTGCTCGCCTTCACCGCCGCGCTGCCGCGGGCCGAGGCGGTGCTGGCCGGCGAGGTGCTGCAGGAGCTGCGGATGCGCAAGAGCCCGGCCGAGGTGGCGGCGCTGCGGCGGGCCGGGGCCGCGATCGACCGGGTGCACCGCAGGATGGGCGAGTGGCTGCGGCCCGGCCGCACCGAGCGCGAGATCGCCCGCGACATCGCGGACGCGATCCTCGCGACCGACCATGTCACCGTCGACTTCGTCATCGTCGCCTCGGGACCCAACGGCGCGAGCCCGCACCACGAGGTCTCCGACCGGGTCGTCCGGGCCGGCGATCCCGTCGTGGTCGACATCGGCGGCACCACCGAGGACGGCTACTGCTCCGACTCGACGCGCACCTACGCCGTCGGCGAGCCTCACCCCGACTTCCGGGAGCTGTACGACGTGCTGCAGCGCGCCCAGCACGCGCAGGTCGAGGCGGTGCGCCCGGGGATCACCGCCGAGGCGCTGGACGCCGTCGGCCGCGACATCATCGCCGGCGCCGGTTACGGCGAGCACTTCATCCACCGCACGGGGCACGGCATCGGCCTGGAGACGCACGAGGAGCCGTACATCGTGGCGGGCAGCAAGCGCCCGCTGGAGCCGGGGATGGCGTTCTCCATCGAACCCGGCATCTACCTCCCCGGCCGGTTCGGTGCCCGGATCGAGGACATCGCGGTCTGCACCGAGAACTCCGGCGAGCGGCTGAACCTGACGGGCCGTGACCTCGTGGTCCTGCCGGGATAGCGTCAGTGGTCTGTTCCAATGTTGGTCGGTGGCACGCGCCGGAAACCCTGGCAGAAAGGCCGGAGGAGCCGCGATAGTAAGGCGCATCCGCCGCGGGCCCGCCGACGCGGCCGGACCGACTCCGTCGTTCACAGCGAGGGGAACACCGCCATGACCAGACCCGCTCCGCGGCGCACCGTCCTGGCCGCCGCGCTCGCCGCGGTGGCCGCCACCGCGGCCGCTCCCGCGACCCGGGCAGCCGCCGCCCCGCGAGCCGCCGGGCGGCCGGGAGACGCGGGGGCCGCGGACCGGGGCGCCCCCGCCCACGGCGCGCCGGCCGACAGCGCGCCGGTGGACTACACCGGCTGGACCTCGTACACCGACTGGCGGTGCGGCGAGCGCGGCGGCACCCGTCCGGTGCCCGGGGTACGGCCCGGTCTGGTCATCGACCGCCCCAGCGGTTCGCTGGACTACACCGACCCGCACACCGGCACCACCTCCACCTGGGACTCCGCCACCTGGACCTCCCCGGTGCACACCCTGCGGCACCCCGCGAGCGAACTGATCTCCTCGTGGAACGCCCGTACCCCGGCGGGCACCTGGCTCCAGGTCGAGCTGCTCGGGACCTACACCGACGGCACCGCCACTCCCGCCTACGTGATGGGCCGCTGGGCCTCCGGGGACGGCGACATCAAGCGCACCTCGGTCGACGACCAGACCGACGGCAAGAGCAGCATCTGGACCGACACCTTCTCCATCGACGACGCGGCGGCCGGACCGCTGCTCGCTTCGTACCGGCTGCGGGTGACCCTCTACCGCAAGCCCGGCAGCCGGCTCACCCCGACGCTCTGGCGGCTGGGCGCGATGGCCTCCACCATCCCCGACCGCTTCACCGTCCCGGCCTCGGTCCCCGGCGCGGGCGCCGGGATCGAACTCCCGGTGCCGCGCTACTCGCAGAACATCCACAAGGGCCAGTACCCGGAGTACGACAACGGCGGCGAGGCCTGGTGCAGCCCGACCTCGTCGGAGATGGTCATCGAGTACTGGGGCCGCAAGCCCTCGGCGGCCGACCTCGCGTGGGTGAACCCGGCCTTCGCCGATCCGCAGGTCGACCACGCGGCCCGCTTCACGTACGACAACCAGTACCAGGGCTGCGGCAACTGGCCGTTCAACGCCGCCTACGCCGCCACCTACCGTGACCTGCAGGGTGTCATCACACGGCTGCACTCGCTGAACGACGTCGAACGGCTGATCCGCGCCGGCATCCCGGTGATAACGTCCCAGTCCTTCCTCGCCACCGAGCTGGACGGCGCCGGCTACGGCACCTCCGGCCACCTGATGTGCATCGCCGGCTTCACCGCGGAGGGCGATGTGGTGGCCAACGACCCGGCCAGCTCCAGCGACGACGCGGTGCGCAACGTCTACAAGCGGGCCCAGTTCGAGACCATCTGGCTGCGGACCAAGCGCTACAACGCCTCCGGGAACGTCAGCAGTGGGACCGGCGGCGTCTGTTACCTCTACTGGCCGGCCCACCCGAGCCCGGGGCAGCGCCGCGCGCTGGCCGCCGTCGGCATCCGCTGATCAGGGACGGGTTCCTTCCGGCAGCGCCGGAGGGGACCCGTACCGGTGGGTCCCCTCCGCTGCGGCCGGCCACGGCCAGCCCTCGCCGCGCAGGTCATGGAGGCGGATCCGCAGGATGCGCTCGGTGACACCGAGCCCGGCGGCCGCGGTGCGGACGTCCGGGGCCCATCCCGCCGCTTCGGCGAGGTCGGATATGGCGACGAGTTTGCGGGCGGCCTCGATGTCGGCCCGCCGCTCCTGATGGATGCTCAGGACGCCGAACCCACAGGCCGCGTCATCGCTGAGGACGTGTTCGAGCTCGTGTGCGAGGACGCACCGTTCCTGGACAGGGCTGAGACCCGCAGCGATGACGATCTTCCGGTGGACCGGTGACCAGGCGCCCCAGGTGTCGCGGAGCCACTCACGAATTACGGGGATGTGCATCTCATCCAGCAGCGCGGCCGGCGAATAGGGCATAGGTCCCCCTACGTCTATCAGACGTGTGGGAGGCACCCTGGCAGATCAACAGATGTACCTCAAGTGCGCGATTAATGGAAGGAAACGTTCCGAAATCGTTCGAAGGCGCGCTACTCCGGAGTGCGCTCCATCGCCCGCAGAATCCGCTCCTCGTCGTCCCTCGCGGGCCCTTCGCCCTCCGCGTGGGGGCGGTAGGCCGCCAGGCGGTGGCTGTCCTGCGTCGCCACGACCTCGCGGGGGATCGACTCGACGAGCCGCTGGAGCGCGGTCTCGAAGGCGTCGCGCAGCGCGGGGTCCCCGCCGAGCGCCGAGCACAGCCGCCCGAACTCGTAGACCCTGGGCATCAGTTCGATCAGCCCGGGGCCCCTGGGGTGCGCCGCCTCGCCGGGCGCCGGCCGCAGCGGTGGCTCTTCCGGCTGCCCGGCCCGGTGGACCAGCGCCGGATCGCCCCCGTCGAGCACGACATGGATGCTCTCGGGGGTCCAGCCATGGGCGGCGGCGATCTTGACGACGGTGCGCGGCAGTTGCTTCATGGGCGTCGCGCCGGCCTCGGCGCTGTACACGGCCTTGGTGGAGACCCCGGCCTCCTCGGCGAACTTCGCCTGGGTGAGCCCGCGCCGGTCCCGCGCGTCACGGAGCAGCCTGCCGAGCCTCTTCCATGCTTCGGGGTCCCGATTCACGCCGTCAGCTCTCCTGGGAAACGCCGGGCAACAACAGACAACAAGCTAGCAAGATCCGGCAGCGCGACCCTAGCGATTCCCGATCCACGGCCTTTAGTTACCTAATCTTACGGAATATAACGGGTCATTATCTTGACCCTCCGTCTGATACTTACGTAATCTTACTGGTGCGCAAGCCGCGCTGATCGACTCTCCGATCGGAACAGGAGGCGTCGTGTCCCGTACCCGGGCCCTGCTCGCCGCTCTTGTCCTAGCCGCTTCCGTCCTCCTGGGTGCCGGCGCGCCCGCCTCCCAGGCCGACGACCCGCCGCCGCCCTCCTTCACCCTGCCGCTCTCGCTGGACCTGCACGACGGGGTCATCCAGAAGTTCGGCGGCACCTACTACGCCTACGGAACCCAGTACCGCTGCGGGTTCCAGTGGCAGGTCCCCAGCACCTGGTGCGGATTCGGGGCGTCCAGCGCGCCGTCCCTGACCGGGCCCTGGTCCACGCCGGTCCGCTTATTCTCGCCCGCGGACACCGACCCCTGGACGAGCACGACATGGCAGACCGAGTGCGGCGGGGGATCGGCCTACGGGTGCTTCAACCCGCGGATGCTCCAGCGCACCGGCTGGGGCAGCGACGACGGCACCTTCATCCTGTGGTTCAACTCGCCGGCCGACTACGCCCGGAACCACGCCAACGCGTACAACGCCATGGGGTGCAACGGGCCCCTCGGCCCGTGCGGCCCCTCCGCCGGCCCGCCGCACGGTTCCTACGTCAAACCGTCGCTGACCATCTGCGCGGCCAACGGCGACTTCGGCTTCATCGCCAGTGCGACCCCCGGCGCCCGCCCGGCCCTGGTGTGCACGATGCCGGGCAGCGCCGCCCTCAACATCGAGGAACTCAACACCTGGGGCGTGGGCGGTGACGGCACGGGTGTCCAGGGTGTCGCCGGCCTGGCCCACATCGAGAGTCCTGGCGGCTGGTACGACGCGGCCGCGGGCCGGTACGTCCTGACCTACTCCGACGCCAACTGCGGTTACTGCACCGGGACCGGGACCGGGTACGCCACCGCTCCGAGTCTGTACGGCACCTGGACCGCGCCGGTGAACCTGGGCTTCGGCCAGCCCGCCAACGGCCGCCGGGTCTTCTCCGCCAACTCCTGCGGCGGACAGCCCCGCACCGTCAGCCTCATGGACGGGCAGGCCTTCCAGGGCATCGACCTGTGGACCGGCAGCAGGAACGAGACCGCCGCCGGAGCCATCTTCGTGCCGCTGACCTTCGGCACCGCGACGGGGACTCCCGGGGACGGCGGTGTATGGCGGCCGCCGCTCACCCTCGACTGCTGACGGAGCGCCCCACGTCATATGCGGATCGAGTATTCACTCGATCGAGTGACGTGCCCATGGGGCTCGAGTGACCGTTGGTCAGAGTGGGACCGCATCGCATGCGCCTGGGTGCCGCGCTGCTCCGGACGCCTGATCGGCAGGGCTTCGGCCGCCGCTCCGGGCGACCCACGGAAGCGCACCGGTTGTCGGGAGGCACTGTTCGCCAAGTGGGTCCGGCCGCCCCGATCCTGCGTCCAGGGACCGGGGCGGCTGCCATTCCGCGCGCGGCTCGACGCCCGTTCGGTGCGGTTCCGTGCGGCTGGGTGTCGTGCGGTTCCGACTACCTCTCGTGCTCCGATCCGAACGGCACGGGCCCGTTCCCGGTGACCTCGGCACGTCCCGTCTCCGGGAATACCTTGGTGATGACGCACTCGCCCTGCCGCCCGTTGGGCAGCCGCAGGTCCAGCGTCTTGCCGCGCACCGCCCACCGGCTCGCCCCCGCGCCGGTGTGGAGGCTGCCGTGCCAGGCCGAGAGGCGGCCCTTTTCCTGAATCGCGTACAGATCGGCCTCGACCGCGGTTCCGGTCCCGTCGGCGATCACTGTTGCCCAGCCCCGATAGGTGTTTCCCATGGGGCCAGGATCCGCCGCCGGACCCACAATTGCGACCTGGCCTAGACGGCGGGCAGGCCGAAGGCGTCGGCCAGGGCGTCCAGCGAGGCCGTGAGCAGCGTCGACGGGCTGTGGCCCATGCCGCTGAACTGGGACGATACTTCGAGACTGACCGATCCGTGCAGCTGGGACCAGGTGAGGACGGCGCCGGCGAGAGCCGTGCCCCGGCCGGCCGCCGAGGCCGCCGACTCGGGCGGGTCCCAGGGCCCGGTGTGCTCCGCGAACCATCCGGCCACCGCGGGATCCCGCTCGGCCCAGGCCTCCATCTGGCCCACCAGCGTTTCCATGGCCGGCTTCGGCCGCCCCTGGACGAAGACCTTCATGAAGGGTCCGAGCGCCGCGCGGGCGCGCAGCAGGGTGTCGGGCGGGGCCGTGTAGCCGGGCACCGGGGCGCCCGCGATCAGCAGATAGCGGTGCGGGTCGGCCACGGCCCAGGCCCGGAACGAGCCGGCCAGCGCGTGCAGCCGGGCGCGCGGTGACGCGGCCTCGGAGCCGGCCGCGACGGCCTGCTCGATCGCCGTCGCCAGATCGTCGTAGGCATCACGGATCAGGGCGCTGAGCAGATCGTCCCGGCTCGCGAAGTAGCGGTAGAGGGCCGGCCCCGACATGCCCAGTTCCTTGGCGATGCGGGTGAGCGCGACACCGTCCGTACCGCCCTCGGCCAACTGCCGCAGGGCGATCACCTTGATCTCGTTGCGCGTCTGCTCCCGGAACCGGGCCCGTGGGCCCTCGGCTGCCGCCATCACGAAATGTGTCCTCCCCTGGGTTGCGTGACCCATCTTAGCAACTGTTATAGTGTGTAACGAAAGCGATTGACCATAACGCCTGGAGGTCCTGGTAAGGACTTCCGGCCGCTGTCACCTGCCCACGAGAAGAAGTGAAGGACATCATGGACATCGATCACGCGGCTCCGGCCATCGCCGACCTCAGCGTCACCATCGACGCCCCGCTGGAGACGATCTGGCGGCTGCACACCGACATCGGCTCCTGGCCGCGCTGGAACCCCGGTATCACCAGCGCCCGCCTGACCACCGAACTGGAGGTGGGAGGGATCTTCGAGTGGCAGACCGCCGGTCTCACGATCACCTCCACCATCGGTGAGATCACCCCGATGGGCCGCATCGCCTGGGGCGGCCCGGCCCACGGCATCATCGGCATCCACGTCTGGACGTTCGAGCCGGGCGCCGGCGGCGTCGTGGTGCGGACCCGGGAGTCCTGGGACGGCGAACCCGTCCGGGCCGATCCCGACGGGATGCGGGCCGGGCTCACGGCCTCGCTCGTCGACTGGCTCGACGCCCTGAAGTCGGCGGCCGAAGGCGGAACGCCCGCCTGACACCCGCCTGAACGAGGTGGCGCGGCGGGCCGGTGGCGTCCCCGGGCGGGCCGCCACCCCCTCGGGGCCCTCTGCGATCATGTCCCCGACGGACCCTGGGACCGGACGGACCAGGACCGTACGGAACGGGCGGAGGGCCCCCGCATGATGGAGACAGGCGCGGACGACGCACGGGTGACCGCGTTCTGGCGCGGACTGGGGCTGCCGGGGCTGATCGATGTGCACACGCACTTCATGCCGGAACGCGTGCTGGACAAGGTGTGGGCGTACTTCGACGCCGCCGGGCCGCTCGTCGGCCGCCGCTGGCCCATCACCTACCGCCACCAGGAGGACGAACGGCTCGCGGTACTGCGCGGGTTCGGCGTCCGGGCGTTCACGTCCATGGTCTACCCGCACAAGCCGGGGATGGCCGGCTGGCTGAACAGCTGGGCGGCGGACTTCGCCGCCCGGACGCCGGACTGCCTGAGCACCGCCACCTTCTTCCCGGAGGAGGGCGCCGCGGACTATGTGCGCGCGGCCGTCGAGGGCGGCGCCCGGGTCTTCAAGTCGCATGTCCAGGTGGGGGCCTACGACCCCAACGACGCCTGGCTGGAGCCGGTCTGGGGGCTGCTGGCCGAGGCGGGGATCCCGGTGGTGACGCACTGCGGGTCCGGCCCTGTGCCCGGCAAGTTCACCGGACCCGGGCCGATGGCCCGGGTGCTGGAGCGGCATCCCCGGCTGCGGCTGGTCGTCGCGCACATGGGGATGCCCGACTACACCGCCTTCCTGGACCTGGCGGAACGCCACCCCGGGGTCCTGCTGGACACGACGATGGCGTTCACCGACTTCTCCGAGGAGTCCGCCCCGCTGCCCAGGGCGGAGTACCGGCGGCTCGCGGACCTCGGCGACCGGATCCTGTGGGGGAGCGACTTCCCGAACATCCCGTACTCCTACGCCCATGGCCTGGAGTCGCTCGAACGACTCGGCCTCGGAGACGCCTGGCTGCGCGCCGTGTGCCACGACAACGCCTCGATCCTCTTCGGAATCTGATGGCACGCCAGGTCGCAGGCCTTTAGTGGTTTAGTCCTAGGTCTAGTCCAAAGCCTTGACGAGTTCGCGTCACAGCTGGATTCTGGCTGCGTTTCCCCCCACAGGAGGTACGACGTGAAGCGCCTCAAAGCACTCTGTTCCGGGGTGGCGGCAGCCACCCTCGCGGCGGCCGGCCTAGCCGCCGCCGCCACGCTCGGCACGGGCCAGGCGTCCGGCGCCGAGACCGCGGCGGCCGCCCTGGGCAACAACTGGTACGCGGCGGCGCCGTATCTGATGCCCCGGGACAACAATCCCCCCGACGCGGGCGCGATCATGGACGCCACCGGACTCAAGGCGTTCCAGCTCGCGTTCATCCTCGCCCCCAACGGCGGCGGCTGCAGCCCGACCTGGGACGGAACCGCGGCTGTCTCCTCCGACACCGCGGTGGCCTCGGTGATCAGCGGGATCCGTGCCAAGGGCGGTGACGTCTCCGTCTCCATCGGCGGCTACGGCGGCACCAAGCTCGGCCAGGCCTGCTCCACCTCGGCGGCGACCGCCGCCGCGTACCAGCAGGTCATCACCAAGTACCAGCTGAAGGCGATCGACTTCGACCTCGAGGAACCGGAGTACGAGAATGCCACCGCGATCTCCCACGAGATCGGCGCCGCGAAGATCCTCCAGCAGAACAACCCCGGCCTCTACGTCTCGGTGACCACGGCCGGAACCGCCGACGGCACCGGCTGGTTCGGCAAGCAGATGCTGAACGAGGCCAAGGCCCAGGGCTTCACGCCCAACAATTTCTCGATCATGCCGTTCGACGGCGGCTTCAACGGGGCGGCGGCGCAGACCAGCGCACTCACCAACTTCAACTCGATCCTGCAGACGACGTTCGGCTGGAACGCCGCCACCGCCTACGCCCACGAGGGCTTCTCCGGAATGAACGGCCGCAGCGACACCGGCGAGTACTTCCGCCAGGCCGATTTCCAGACGGTGCTGGACTACGCCACCAGCCACGGAATGGGGCGGTTCACCTTCTGGTCACTCAACCGTGACCGTCAGTGCACCCCGCCGGAAAACGGCACCACTTCCGGAGTCTGCAGCAGCGTTGCGCAGACGCCCTGGGAATTCGCCAAGTTCTCGGTGAAGTTCGCCGGCGCGACCCCGCCCACGAACCCTCCGACGACGCCCCCCACCACGCCTCCGACGAACCCGCCGGGCCAGTGCACGGTAGCGGCGTGGAGCAGTACCGCGATATACGTGAACACCAATGAGGTCTCCCACAACGGCCACAAGTGGAAGGCCAAGTGGTGGACCCAGAACGAGGAGCCCGGCACCACCGGCGAATGGGGTGTCTGGGTGGACGAAGGCGCCTGCTGACATTCCACTGAAGCCCGGTCACGGCATACGCTGCCGGGACGGCGTGATGTGCGCGAATCCGCAGCGGCGCGTTTTGGCAGGTGCATATGCCGGGAGTTCTCGCCGAAAACGGACGGACCATTTCCGGATGATATTCCGCTTCGCCCGGGTGATCGATAGCCTCGGGTCGAGTGCAGGCCGGTATCTTGGTCAGTCCAAGATCATCTGATGAGCTGGAGACCGTGATGGAGCGTCCCGCCTGGGCACCCCAGGGTATTGACCTCTCGGTGCCGAGTGTGTCGCGTATCTACGACTACTACCTCGGCGGTTCGCACAACTTCGAGGTGGACCGCGAGGCCGCCCGCCAGGCCATGGAGATCTTCCCCGGGCTCCCCAAGATCATGCAGGCGAACCGCGCGTTCATGCGCCGCGCGGTCCGCTACGCCGTCGACCAGGGCATCACCCAGTTCCTGGACATCGGCTCCGGCATACCGACCTTCGGCAATGTGCACGAGGTCGCCCAGGCCGCCAGCCCCGGCGCCCGGGTGCTCTACGTCGACAGCGACCCGGTGGCCGTGGCGCACAGCCGGGCGGTGCTCGAGGGCAATCCGACCGCCCGGATCGCCGCCGCCGACCTGCGCACGCCCAAGGACATCCTGACCAGCCCCGAGGCCACCGAGCTCCTCGACTTCGACCGGCCGGTGGCGCTGCTGCTCGTCGCCGTCCTCCACTTCCTGGCCGACGAGGACGACCCGGCCGCCGCGGTGGCCGAGCTGCGCGACGCGCTCGCCCCCGGCAGCCTGCTGGTCCTGACCCACGCCTCGACCGAGGGCGGCCCCATCTCGCCCGAGCAGGGCGGCGGCGTCCAGGGCGTCTACCGCAAGGCCAGCTCCCCGCTGATCATGCGCACGCGGGCCGAAGTGGCCGCGTTCTTCGAGGGCTTCGAGCTCATCGAACCCGGTCTGGTCCCGATGCCCGACTGGCATCCGGACACCCCGGCCGGTCACGAAGAGGACCCCGCGGCCTTCGTCGGCTTCGCCGGCGTGGGGCTCAAGGCGTGACCTCACAGCCGGCGGGGACCGGGGACTCCGGCCTGCACCTGGCCGGAGGCACCGGGCAGGACGCCACCGGGGACACCGCGCTGGACGCACGGGCCGACGGCCTGCGGCGGTTCGCCACCATCTGGAGCCGTGCGATCTACCCGGCCACCGCGACCTCGATGACGCGCGCCGAGTTCGAGGAGTACCTGCTCCCGCTGGCCCGCGGTCTCGACGAGGCGCTGCGGGCCACTCCGTTCGACCCGCGCCCGGCCTTCGAGGTCGGATCCGCGCTGGTCGCCGCGCACTGCACCGACCCCGAGGTGCTGCCCAGCATCCTGCGGGTGGTCGACGCGTACCTGGTGCTCTACTGCCCGCCGGAGGACCTGCCGGCCGACGAGAGCCGGTCCCGCTGCGCCCGGCTGCAGCACGCCATCGCGGCCGGGTTCGCCCGCGCGCTGGTCGAACGCACCCGCTACGAGCAGGAGGCCATCTCCCGGGCGGCGATCTCCGCCCGGGCGGAGGCGGAGACCGCGCTCCAGGCCAGCGAGGCCCGCTTCCGCGCGGTCTTCGAGGGCGCCGCGGTCGGCATCGGGATCGCCGACCTCGACGGCCGGATCCTGGAGCTCAACGGCGCGCTGACCCAGATGTTCGGCGGCGAGCACCACGTCCGCAACCGGAACGTCAGCGACTTCGTGCACCCGGACGACGGCGCCGACGTCTGGGGGCTGTACGGGGAGCTGGTCCGCGGCGAGCGCGACGACTACCGCATCACCAAGCCGTACTACCGCCCCGACGGCACCGCGCTGTGGACCAACCTGTCCGTGTCGCTGCTCAGGGACTCCTCGGGCGTCCCGCAGTACCAGTTGGCGCTCATGGAGGACATCACCGAGGCCCGGCTGCTGACCGAGCGGCTGCGCCACGAGGCGACCCACGACACCCTCACCGGGCTGCCGAACCGGGCGCTGTTCTTCGAACGGCTGGAACAGGCCCTGTCGCCCGGGACCGGCACCGAACGCCTCGGCCTGTGCTACCTCGACCTCGACGGCTTCAAGGCGGTCAACGACAGCCTCGGCCACGCGGTGGGGGACCGGCTGCTGGTCGCGGTCGCCGAGCGGCTGCAGGCGTGCGTGACCGCCCCGGACCAGCTGGTCGCCCGCATCGGCGGCGACGAGTTCGCCGCCCTGATCGTCGATCCCGCCACCCAGGGTGAGGTCACCGATCTGGCCGACCGGATCCTGGCCGCGCTGTCCACCACGGTCCGTCTCGACGGCCGTGAACTGCCCGTCCACGGCAGCATCGGCATCGTCGAGGGCCCCACCGGCACCCGCGGCGCGGCGGACGTGCTGCGCAGCGCCGACATCACGATGTACCGGGCCAAGGCCGCCGGCGGCAACCGCTACGAGGTCGCCGACCCGGACTCCGACGCCCGCGCGATCACCCGGCACGGTCTGACGAACCGGCTGCCGACCGCCCTGGAGCGCGGCGAGTTCTTCATCGAGTACCAGCCCCTCATCCGGCTGGCCGACGGCAGCGTCCAGGGTGCGGAGGCGCTGGTCAGATGGTGCCACCCGCTGCACGGCGTGCTCGGGCCCGACCAGTTCATACCGCTGGCGGAGAGCACCGGGCAGATCGTCCCGCTCGGCCGCTGGGTGCTGCAGGAGTCCGCCCGGCAGGCGCGCGAATGGCAGCGCCGGAGCGCCGACGGCCTCCCGGTCCGCGTCAACGTGAACCTGTCCCCGTGCCAGCTGTACCATCCGGGGCTCGTCGACGAGGTCGCCGCCGTCCTGGAGGAGACCGGGCTGGACCCCACCGCCCTCTGCCTGGAGGTCACCGAGAGCGCCCTGATCGGCGCCGACGAGGACGCCCTCAAGCCGCTGCGCCGGCTGGTCGACCTGGGTGTCGACATAGCGCTCGACGACTTCGGCACCGGCTACTCCAACCTGTCGTCCCTGCGCTGGCTGCCGATCAGCAACCTCAAGCTCGACCGGGCCTTCACCCGGGGCATCCGGCAGCACCCCGCCGACCCCGTCGACCTCAAGATCGTTGAGGGGATCGTCTCCCTCGCGCACACCCTCGGCCTCACCGTGACCGTCGAAGGAGTGGAGACCCGCACCCAGGCGGAGCATCTGGGACTGCTCGGCTGCGACACCGCCCAGGGCTGGTACTACGCCCGGCCGGGGCCGCCGGACCATCTCCACACCCTGACGCTGTGCGACGCGATGAGCGCCTGACGGCGGCCCGCGAGAACGTCACGGAGGACTCACCGGTCCTGGCATCAGGACCTGTCGGCGGCGTGGTGCATGCTGGCTCCTGACCCCGCCATGTGTGCGCCCGCTGCCTGCGGCTTCGCCATATGACCGCCGTAAGCACCGTGGAGACCGACCCTGAGCAGCACCGCCGCCGAGATCCTGTCCGTCCTCCTGCTCCTGCTGGTCCTCGGGTTCGCGGTGGCGCGCCCGCGCGGCTGGCCGGAGGCGGCCGCGGCGGTGCCGGCCGCGGTGCTGGTGACCGCGACCGGCGCGGTGCCGTGGCAGGACGCCTGGGACCAGACCAGGGAACTGCTGCCGGTCGTCGGTTTCCTCGCCGCCGTGCTGGTGCTCGCGGAACTCTGCGCCGACGCGGGGCTGTTCACCGCGGCCGGGGACGCGATGGCCCGCGCCTGCCGGGGCGAGCCGGGCCGGCTGCTGGCCGGGGTGTTCGTGGTGGCCTCGCTGATCACCGCCGTGCTCAGCCTGGACGCGACGGTGGTGCTGCTGACCCCGGTGGTCATCGTGACCGCCGCCCGCGCGGGCACCCGGTCCCGGCCCCATGTCTACGCGTGCGCCCATCTGGCGAACTCGGCGTCGCTGCTGCTGCCGGTCTCCAACCTGACCAATCTGCTGGCCTTCGCCGCGGCCGGGCTCTCCTTCACCCGCTTCGCGGCGGTGATGGCGCTGCCGTGGCTGGTGGCGATCGGCCTGGAGTACCTGGTCTTCCGCCGGTTCTTCGCCGCCGACCTGGCCGCCCCGGCAAGCGCCGGTGAACCGGTGCCACGGCCCGCGCTCCCGGTGTTCACCCTCGTTGTCGTCGCCCTGACCCTCGCGGGCTTCGTCGTCACCTCCCTGGCCGGGGTGAACCCCGCCTGGGCGGCGCTGGCCGGCGCGCTGGTGCTGGGGGTGCGGGCGCTGCGCCGCGGGCGGACGACCGTACGCGGCCTGGCGAGCGCGGCGAACCCGCTGTTCTGCCTGTTCGTGCTGGCACTGGGCGTCGTCGTCAAGGCCGTGGTCGACAACGGCCTGGCCGATGCGGCGGACCGGGTGCTGCCGGACGGCGCGGGACTGCCAGAACTGCTGGCGGTGGCGGCGCTCGCCGCCGTGCTGGCCAACCTGATCAACAACCTGCCGGCGGTGCTGGCCCTGCTGCCGCTCGTCGCGACAGCCGGACCCGGCCCGGTGCTCGCCGTCCTGATCGGTGTGAACCTCGGCCCGAACCTCACCTACGCCGGCTCGCTGGCCACCCTGCTGTGGCGCCGGATCCTCAGCGACCACGGCAAGGACCCCGAGCTGGGCGTCTTCACCCGCCTCGGCCTGCTGACGGTGCCCCTGACGCTGGTGGGCGCCACGACGGCCCTGTGGGCCATGCTGCGGCTGACGGGCACCTGACGGGGCCTCACAGCCGCCCGGCGGGGCTCCTGGGACGGCTCCCGGGGCGGCCCCTGGGACCGCTCAGTCCCGGCCGCCGCCGGAGACAGCCCGTACGGATGACGGACGCATACGCCGCCGCGCCCGTCGTCCACCGCGGCGCGGCGTACGCCCGGGTGCGCCCGCCGTCGGGCCGCCGCCCCCGGAAGCCCCCTGATCTGTACCGGTACCGGGCCTCGCCCCGTGACGCGGAGCGCCCGATCGGGCATACTCCATCGCGCCACAGCCGCTGATCAAGCCGCGCCGAGACCCGGCGGGAGACGATCGGCATTTGGGCATCGCAAGACGTACGGCACCGCCACACCCTGGGCGGTCGCCGCCGCGCCTGACAGGGAGGAGCGTGCCGCCATGCCTCACAACGGCCCGCAGCCGGTAGACCGCCACTTGCCCACCGAGGAGGCCCGAGACCTGCTCGCCCTCACCCGCGAGCTGGCCCAGCGGGAGATCCTGCCCCGGGCCGCCGAGGAGGAGGACACCGGGCACTTCCCGCGGGACACGTTCGCCCTCATCGGCGAGGCGGGGCTGCTCGGCCTCCCGTATCCGGAGGAGTACGGCGGCGGGGGACAGCCCTACGAGGTGTACCTGCAGGTCCTGGAGGAGCTGGCCGCCGCCCGGCTCACCGTCGGCCTCGGAGTGAGTGTCCACACCCTCGCCTGCCACGCGGTGGCGCACTTCGGCACCAAGGAGCAGCGGGCCGAGCACCTGCCCGCCATGCTCGGCGGCGCGCTCCTCGGCGCGTACTGCCTCTCCGAGCCCGCAGCGGGCTCCGACGCCGCGTCCCTGAACACCCGCGCGGTCCTCAAGGACGGCGACTGGACCATCGACGGCACCAAGGCGTGGATCACCCACGGCGGTGTCGCCGACTTCTACACCGTGCTCGCCCGCAGCGGCGCCGAGGGCCCGCGCGGCATCACCGCGTTCCTGGTGCCCGCGGACTCACCGGGCCTGACCGCCGCCCAGCCCGAGCGGAAGATGGGCATGAAGGGCTCGCCCACCGCCCAGGTCCACTTCGACGGCGTGACCGTCCCGGACAGCCGGCGGGTCGGCGAGGAGGGCCAGGGCTTCTCCATCGCGCTGTCCGCGCTCGACTCGGGCCGGCTCGGCATCGCGGCCTGTGCCGTCGGGGTCGCCCAGGGCGCCCTCGACGAGGCGCTGGCCTACACGCTGGCCCGCAAGCAGTTCGGCCGTCCGCTCGTGGACTTCCAGGGGCTGCGCTTCATGCTCGCCGACATGGCCACCAAGATCGAGGCCGGCCGGGCGCTCTACCTCGCCGCGGCGCGGCTGCGCGACGCCGGCCGGGACTTCTCGCGGCAGGCGGCGATGGCCAAGCTCTTCTGCACGGACGCCGCGATGCAGGTGACCACCGACGCCGTCCAACTCCTCGGCGGCTTCGGCTACACGGTGGACTTCCCCGTCGAGCGCTACATGCGCGAGGCCAAGGTGCTGCAGATCGTCGAGGGCACCAACCAGAGCCAGCGCATGGTCATCGCCCGGCACCTCGCAGGACCGGAGAGCAAGCCGTAGTCCGCAGAGCGAGCCCTGGTCCGGAGGGCGAGCCGTAACGCCGCGCCGGTGCCGCGCCCCCCGGGGACGCGGCACCGTATCGCAGGCGGTCGCCGCCGGGTTCAGGCCGCGCGCTGGCGCGGCACCCGTACCGGACGGGACTCGGGGCCGTACGCGTGAGAGAACGGCTGGGTGCGCCAGTCGAGTCCGGCCGGCAGCGTCAGCAGGGTGGCGAGCTCCTCACCGGTGTACTCCATGCCGTCCACCTGCTGCGCGTCCCGCAACGCGCGCCCGGAACCGGCACAGACGGTGAGGCCGAACGGATTCCACGGCGTGGGGCACAGCGCGTGCTCCGGCAGCACCTCCTCGCCCTCGAACAGCGCGATCGGCCGCGCGCAGTCCGGGCAGTGCACCCGCAGGATGTCGTAGACCTCGTCGTCGAACGCCTCCTCGGCGTCCAGGGCGGCGGCTTCGAGCGCCTGGGCGGCGCGTTCGTCGTCCTCCTCGAGTACGGGCTGCGTACGTTCGCTGCGGCTGGGCCGCACATGGGTGCGCATAGTGGGATCCCCCTTGGATGAACGCCCGTTCGACGGGCCCGCCGGGCACGACGGCCACGGCCATAGCGAGCACTTCCCGCCCGGCGCGCCCGATAACCGTGGCGGCCGCCACCATGGGGTGCATCCGGTGTGGCCTTCGTCACATCCGGCGCCGTTCCGGGCGTGCGCGCGCCGGGAGAACGCCCTCCCGCCCCGGCGTGCCCCCTGCCCGCTGTGCCGGAGGCCCTCCGGGGCAGTAAGTTGACCGCCGTGGAGGAGCTGGATCAACAGATCGTGGAACTTCTCGTCGCCGATGGGCGGATGAGCTACACCGACCTGGGCAAGGCCACCGGCCTGTCCACCTCGGCGGTGCACCAGCGGGTGCGCCGTCTGGAGCAGCGCGGGGTGATCCGCGGCTACGCCGCGATCGTCGACGCCGAAGCGGTCGGACTCTCCCTGACGGCGTTCATCTCGATCAAACCGTTCGACCCGAGCGCGCCGGACGACATCGCGGAGCGCCTCGCCGAGGTACCGGAGATCGAGGCCTGCCACAGCGTCGCGGGGGAGGAGAACTACATCCTCAAGGTCCGCGTCGCGACCCCCGGCGAGCTGGAGCACCTGCTCGCCCGGATCCGCACCCTGGCCGGGGTCTCCACCCGCACCACCGTCGTGCTGTCCACTCCGTACGAGGCCAGGCCCCCGCGCATCTGAGCGCTCCGGGCAGGGGAGAGACTGTCCCTCATGAACGAGCGCACCCCTTCCACCACCGTGCTGCTGCGCGGCGGAACCGTCTACAGCCCCGCCGACCCCTTCGCCACGGCCATGGTCGTGGAGGGCGGCACCGTCGCCTGGGTGGGATCCGAGGGCGCCGCCGACTCCTTCGTGGACGGCGTCGACGAAGTGGTCCACCTCGACGGCGCGCTCGTCACCCCCGCGTTCACCGACGCGCACGTCCACACCACCGCGACCGGGCTGGCGCTCACCGGCCTCGACCTCACCGCCGCCGGCTCCCTCGCCGACGCGCTCGCCCGCACCGCCGCGTTCTCCCGCGACCGCCCCGGCGACCGGGTGCTGCTCGGCCACGGCTGGGACGAGTCGCGCTGGCCCGAGCGGCGGACGCCGTCCCGCCAGGAGCTGGACGAGGCGGTCGGCGGCCGGCCGCTCTACCTGACCCGGGTCGATGTGCACTCCGCCGTTGTCACCACCGCGCTGCTCGACCTGGTCCCCGGCGTGCGCGACCTGCCGGGGTACCACCCGGAGGGCCCGCTCACCAGCGACGCGCACCACGCGGTGCGCCGTGCCGCGCACGCCGCCGTCACCCCCGCCCAGCGGCTCGCGGCGCAGCGCGCGGCACTGCGCCACGCCGCCTCGCTGGGCATCAGCGCGGTGCACGAGTGCGCCGGCCCCGACATCTCCTCCGAGGACGACCTCACCGGCCTGCTGGCGCTCGCCGCGGCGGAATCCGGGCCCCGGGTCTTCGGGTACTGGGCGGAGGCCGTGAAGGACGCCTCGGGGCTCGACCGGATCCGGGACCTGGGCGCCGTCGGCGCGGGCGGCGACCTGTTCGTCGACGGCTCCCTCGGCTCCCGCACGGCCTGTCTGCACGCGCCCTACGCCGACGCCCCGCACAGCGGTACCCCCTTCATCGACACCGACACCATCGCCGCCCATGTCGCCGCCTGCACCGAGGCCGGTGTCCAGGCGGGTTTCCACGCCATCGGGGACGCCGCCGTCTCCTCCGTCGTGGCCGGGGTACGGGCCGCCGCCGAACGCGTCGGCACCGACCGGATCCGGGCGCTGCGGCACCGGGTCGAGCACGCCGAGATGATGACGCCGGACACCATCGCCGGCTTCGCCGAACTCGGTCTGATCGCCTCGGTGCAGCCGGCCTTCGACGCGGCCTGGGGCGGCGAGGAGGGCATGTACGCGGAGCGGCTCGGCGCCGAACGGGCCGGGACGCTCAACTCCTACGCCGCGATGGTGCGGGCCGGTGTGCCGCTGGTCCTCGGCTCCGACAGCCCCGTCACCCCGCTCGACCCGTGGGGCGCCGTACGCGCCGCCGCGTTCCACCGCACCCCCGGGCACCGTATCTCGGCCCGCGCCGCCTTCAACGCCCACACCCGGGGCGGCTGGCGCGCGGTCGGCCGGGACGACACCGGTGTCCTGATGCCGGGCGCGCCCGCCGACTACGTGCTCTGGCGCGGCGGCGAACTGGTGGTGCAGGCCCCGGACGAACGGGTCGCCAACTGGTCCACCGACCCGCGTTCCGGCACTCCGGGCCTGCCGGACGTGGCGCCGGACCGTGCCCTTCCGGTCGCGCTGCGTACCGTCGTGTCCGGCCGCACGGTCCACACACGGCCGAACGAGTGACCCACGGCGGCCACATGCGGCCGAACGGTGTGCCCTCGGCCTGTCGCGCCGACTCACCGGGCCCCGCACTGACCTGCTGATTTGAAGGATCATCGCAGGTCAAGTGGCTGTTGACAGCCAACGGTCGAGGGCGAGTAGGTTCGGCCGAGTCCACCACAGGACGTCGGACCGGGGACCCTCCGCGAATCCGTCGACCGCCGCTGGGCCATGGGGTGTCGCGCCGCACGTGCACGCCGCCACTGGCAGCCAGGTCCAGCGTCAGCGGCACGGAAAGCGGCTCGCTTCACGGCGAGTGCCGCCGGACGGCAGGTGTGACCCGGGAAGGGCCCGGACGCCCAGTAGACAACGGCCTTGGCGCCGACTCGCAGCCAGCGGGTCCCAGGTCGGCCCGAAGGGCGTTCCGGGCCCGTTCCGTAGCGGGCGCTCCCGCACGGCCCCGCCTCGAGCCCGGCCCCCGCGGCGGCCTGCGCGCCCGCCGGCGGATCGCCGCCCAGATGACCGGGTAAGCTTCCGGTCGTGCGTCGCGAGAATCAAGCGCGCACACCGTGCTGATCGAGAACCAAGACAGCACAAGCACCTCCAAGCTTTGCCGTACCAAACCGGGCTGGTCTCAACCCGGCTGGTGTTGATCGTGGAAGACCTGTCGGATCGCTGACCCGCAGGCATCGTGAGCCAGGAATCCCCCTGCTTGAGCTGGGGGAGGATTCAATGCACCAGCTCACCACCTGCTGCAGGAAGGCCGCGACGTGCGCCCGCGACCCGACACCGCCCCGGCCGTGGATCCAGCCGCAGAACCGGCCGCGGATCCAGCCAAGGACGCGGTCGTGGACCCGGCCGCCGATCCGGACGCGGCCCAGCCCGTGCCCGTACGTCCCGGCCGGCGCCGCCGTGCCGCGCTGGCCGCCCGCCGCGCGGCCCCCCGCAGCGCCGCCGCCGCGCTCTGCGGACTGGCGCTCGCCGCCGCGTTCCCGCCCTACGACCTGTGGCCGCTGTCGATCGCCGCGGTCGCCGGGCTGTCCGTCCTCACCCGTGGCAGGACCGCCCGGCAGGGCGCCTGGCTCGGCTTCGCCTTCGCGCTGCCCTTCTTCCTGTGGCTGCTGCTGTGGCTGCGGGTCGTCGGCTACGACGCGGTCTTCGGGCTGTCCGTGCTGGAGGCGCTCTTCATCGCCGCGCTCGGAGCCGGCCTGGCGATCACCTCCCGGCTGCCGGGCTGGCCGCTGTGGGGCGGCTGCCTGTGGGTGGCCGAGGAACTGGCCCGGGACCGGCTGCCCTTCGGCGGCTTCCCCTGGGGACGCCTGGCCTTCGCCAACACCGGCTCGCCCTACACCCCGCTGGCCGCCCTCGGCGGGGCCCCGCTGATCACCTTCGCCGTCGCGCTGACCGGCACGCTGCTGGCCGCGGCCGTGCTCGCCGCCCTGCGGCTGCGCACCGCCGGGACCGCGCGCACCGCCCGGACGCTGCTGCCCGCCGCCGGGACCGCCGTGCTCGCGGCCGCCCTCCTCGCCGCCGGCTACGCGGTACCGGTGCCCACGGACGCCACCGACTTCGTCAAGGTGGCCATCGTGCAGGGCAACGTCCAGCAGCCCGGGATGCACTTCCTCGGCCGGCCGATGCAGATCCTGGACAACCATGTCGCGGCCACCCTCAAGCTGGCCAGGGACATCAAGGAGAAGCGCACGCCCAAGCCGGATCTGGTGATCTGGCCGGAGAACTCCTCCGACCTCGACCCGTTCAGCAACCCGCAGGCGTACGACAGGATCACCGGCGCGGTGCGGGCCGTGGGCGTCCCGGTCCTGGTCGGCGCGCTGGTCGACGGCCCGGACGCCCGGCATGTGCAGAACGAGGGCATCGTCTGGGACCCGGTCTCCGGGCCCGGCGCCTCGTACACCAAGCAGCACCCGGTGCCGTTCGGCGAGTACGTGCCCTTCCGCACCGAGCTCACCAAGGTCATCCACCGGCTCGACCAGATCCCGCGGGACTTCTACCCGGGCAGGAACACCGGCGTCCTCAAGATCGGCCCCGCCACGCTCGGCGACGTCATCTGCTTCGAGGTCGCCTACGACGAGATCGTGCACGACACCGTGAAGGCCGGGGCGCGCGCGATCATCGTCCAGACCAACAACGCGACGTACGGCCGCACCGGACAGCCCGAGCAGCAGCTCGCCATGTCGCGGCTGCGGGCCGTCGAACACGGCCGCGCCATCGTCACCGCCGCGACCAGCGGCATCAGCGCCGTGGTGGCCCCCGACGGCACCATTGAGCAGCGCACGAAGGAATTCACCCAGGATGTCCTGAGTGCCCGGATCCCGCTGCGCGACGAGCTCACGGTGGCCGACCGCGTCAGTACGGTTCCCGAGTGGACTCTCGCTATGGTGGGGATTCTGTCCTGCGCTGTCGCCATCGCGCTCGGCAGGCGCGAAGCCACAAAAGCGAAGGGGCAGCAGTGAACGAGGGCGGTGGGGTTCCCCATGGCGGAGCCCAGGGGAGGGACTTCGGTCCGCTCGGCACGGTTCTGGTCATCATCCCGACCTACAACGAAGCCGAGAACATCAAGCCGATCGTGGCCCGGGTCCGGTCCTCGGTACCCGAGGCGCACATCCTGGTCGCCGACGACAACAGCCCCGACGGCACCGGCAAGCTCGCCGACGAACTGGCTTCCGGTGACGATCACGTCCACGTGCTGCACCGGCAGGGCAAGGAAGGCCTCGGTGCCGCCTACCTGGCCGGCTTCCGCTGGGGCATCGACCAGGGATACGGCGTCCTGGTCGAGATGGACGCCGACGGCTCGCACCAGCCCGAGGAGCTGCCCCGGCTGCTCACCGCCCTCAAGGGCGCGGACCTGGTCCTCGGCTCCCGGTGGATCCCCGGCGGCCGGGTCGTCAACTGGCCCAAGTCCCGTGAGTTCCTCTCCCGCGGCGGCAGCACGTACTCGCGGATCCTGCTGGACGTGCCGATCCGTGACGTCACCGGCGGCTACCGGGCCTTCCGCAAGGAGACCCTGACCGGCCTGGGCATGGACGAGGTGGCCTCGGCCGGCTACTGCTTCCAGGTCGACCTGGCCTGGCGCACGGTCAAGGCCGGCTTCCACGTCGTCGAGGTCCCCATCACCTTCGTGGAGCGCGAGCGCGGCGACAGCAAGATGAGCCGCAACATCGTGGTCGAGGCGCTGTGGCGGGTCACCGCCTGGGGCGTGGGCTCACGGGCGAGCCGGGTCTTCGGCCGTACGTCCCGCTGAGGGCGGTCCGGCGGGGTGCGATCCGGGCGGGCGTGATCGGCGATGTCCGCCGATGATCGTGGCTTTATCCGGGCCCAGGCACAATTGACCGTATGACTACCAGCACCCCGCCCCCCGTCCGTCCCCGGCGCTCGCGCGTCCGCACCTTCGCGCCGCTCGTGGTGGCGGCCTGGGCGGTCCTGGAGATCTGGCTGCTGACGGTGGTGGCCTCGGCCACCAGCGGCCTCACCGTTCTGCTGCTGCTCGTGGCGGGGTTCGTGCTCGGCGCGCTCGTGGTGAAGCGGGCCGGGCGCAGCGCCTGGCGCAGCCTGACCGTCTCCATGCAGCCCGGTGCCCCGGGAGCCCCCGGCGCTCCGGGCATCGCCCCGTCCGGGAGCGAGGCGACCGGTGCGGCGCTCGGCATGCTCGGTGGTCTGCTGCTGATGATCCCGGGCTTCGTGTCCGACGCGGCCGGGCTGCTGTGCCTCTTCCCGCCGACCCGGGCACTGCTGCGCAAGGCGGCGGACCGCGCCCTCGGGCGCCGCAAGAGCTACGACTCCGGTTCGATCGGTGATCTGTTCCAGCAGGCGCGGGTGGCCAACGAGCAGATCCGGATCCACCGTCCCGACGGCAAGGTCATCCCCGGCGAGGTCATCCAGGGCGAGGTCGTGGACCCGGACCGCAAAAACCCCGGGACAGAGCGCTGATCGGCGCTCCGCCACGGGGCAGAAGTGTTGGGCGGGCCCGTGTGTCACCACGGGCCCGATGCCTGTTGGTCAGGCGCTCTTGCGGTTGTCGCGCGGATGCACCGCGATGTTCATCGCTCCGGACCTCAGGACGGCCAGCCTCTCGGCCAGCACCTCCTCGAGTTCCTCGAGCGTGCGCCGCTCCATGAGCATGTCCCAGTGCGTGCGCGCGGGCTTGGTTTCCTTCTTCTCCGGGCCCTCTCCGTCCACCAGAAGTGCGATGGTGCCGCATGCACGGCACTCCCACTCCGACGGAATCTCGGCCTCAACCGAGAACGGCATCTCAAAGCGATGTCCGTTCCGGCATGCGTACTCAACGGTCTGGCGAGGTGCCAGATCGATACCACGGTCGGTCTCGTAGCTAGTGGCCCCGAGTCGCGTACCGCGGAGAGCTCGCTCACTCATGAATCGTGCCTCCCGGGCTTTGTCGCCCACAGGACAGGTGTCGCTGTCGTCGTCATCCGGTCAACGTCCGGTCGGCGGTGAAGATTCCCGTTGAGGGACATGCGCCCGCCCGTCGCCCACCGCCACCCTTTCTAGGAGGGCGCTGCGCGCCGCGCTTTTTCCTACCGTCGTGCCGCCCCTGTTTGTACCCACCATTGACCGTTTTGTCACATCTGTTACCAGATGTCACCCGGCGCTTAGCTATCTTTGGCGCGCAGTAACGGTCAACCCGGCGGGACAACCGCGTACACTACCGGCCCGCGACCCCCAATACCTAAATTGTGTCCGGGACGCGATTTCCCGCGGCCTCCACCGCCGCGCGCACCGGCACCCGGGCCAGCAGCACGAACCCCACCGCGAAGAAGACCACCAGCGAGATGATCGCGTCGCGATAGCTGCCGGTCAGCTGGTACGTCAGCCCGAAAAGCAGAGGTCCGAGCCAGCTCGTTCCCCGGTCGCTGACCTCGTACACGGAGAAGTACTCGGCCTCCTTGCCCCGCGGCACCAGGTGGGAAAAGAGCGATCGGGACAGCGCCTGGCTGCCGCCGAGGACCATCCCGATGGCCGCAGCGAGCGCGAAGAACCACACAGGTTCACCCGCCGGGAGGAAATATCCGGCGCCGATGGTGACGGTCCAGGCGGCCAGTGAGCCGAGCACGGTGCGCTGGGCCCCGTAGCGGGCGGCCAGCCGGCCCAGTACCAGCGCGCCGACCACGGCCAGCACCTGGACCAGCAGGATGGCGGTGATCAGCGTCCCCTGTTCCAGGCCCAGCTCCTCCGAGCCGTACACCGACGCCTGCGAGATCACCGTCTGGATGCCGTCGTTGTAGACGAGGTACGCCAGCAGGAAGGCGAGCGTCAGCGGATAGCGGCGCATGTCCCGGGCGGTGGCCGCCAGCTGCCGCCAGCCCTGGCCGAGCGCGCCCGGCCCGGCGTCGCCGGCGGACGGGCCGGCGGCGGAGCGTGGCGACGGGCGGTCCCGCAGCCGGCGCAGCGGCACCACCGTGAACACCGCCCACCACAGCCCCGCTGAGGCGAGGCAGATGCGCACCGCCGTGCCCTTGGAGACGCCGAAGGCGTCATGGCCCAGGAACAGCCCCAGGTTCGCCACCAGCATCAGCGCGCCCGCCGCGTACCCGAAGGCCCAACCCCTCGACGACACGGCGTCCCGCTCGTGCGGCTCCGCGATCTGCGACAGGAAGGCGTTGTAGAGCACCACGGACGCCGCGTACGAGACGTTCGCCACGATCAGCAGCGCGCCGCCGAGCAGATAGCGGTCGCCGGACAGGAAGAACATCCCGGCGGTCGCCGCCGCCCCCAGATAGGCGAACGCGCCCATCAGCGGCTTCTTGCGGCCGGTACGGTCCGCGACCGCGCCCGCCAGCGGCATCACCAGCACCGACAGCAGCACCGAGGCGGAGATCGTGTACGCGAAGTACGCGCCCGCCCGCACCGGGATGCCCAGCGGGTGCACATACCCGTCGGCGTCGGCGGCGGCCTTCGCGACCTCCGTGAGATAGGGGCCGAGGAAGACCGTGATCACACTCGTGGAGAAGACCGAGTTGGCCCAGTCGTAGAAATACCAGCCGTGCTGCTCGCGGCGCCGCTCCAGTGCGCGCTCCGCGACCGCCGTCTCCGTTACCGCCGTGTCCACCAGGTCCCCCGCTCGGACAACACCGTGCGCAGTGCCTCGATGTGATCGGTCATGATGCCATCCACTCCGAGGTCGAGGAGCGCGGTCATCCGGCGGGGGTCGTTGACCGTCCAGACATGGACCTGCAGACCCCGCCGGTGGGCGGCGTCGATGAACCTGCGGTCCGCCACCGGAACGCCCGCGACGCGCTCCGGCACCTGGACGCAGACCGCGCCCTGCCGTACCGCCGCGTCCAGCAGCCGCGCGGGCAGCCGCTCCAGCGGCCGGCCGCCGTACGAGCGCAGCCGCAGGCCCGCCACCCCCCGGGTGCCCAGCGAAGTGGCCAGCCGGGGTCCGGCGAGCGCCCGCAGCCGGGCCACCCGGGCCTCGGAGAACGATCCGGCGCACACCCGGTCCCACGCGTCCGCCGTACGGATCGCGTCGAGCAGCGGTCCGGCGGCGGCCTCCGCCTTCACGTCCACGTTCCACCGGGCCTCGGGAAAGGCCGCCAGCAGCTCCGCGAACGTGGAGACCGGCTCACGGCCCGCGACCCGGGCCCGGGAGACCTCGCTCCACGGTAGGGCGGCGATGGCGCCGCGCGCGTCGGTGACACGGTCCAGGGTCGCGTCGTGGAAGGCGACGAGAACGCCGTCCGACGTCAGGTGGACGTCGGTCTCCAGATAGCGGTAGCCGAGGTCGACGGCACGGCGGAAGGCGGTCAGGGTGTTCTCCAGGCCGTCCGCCGCACCTCCGCGATGGGCGAAGGCGAGGGGTGCCGGATGGTCCAGATACGGGTGGGCCGGGGGAGGGGGAGGTGCGCTCACCTACGGCAGTATGGCCGGGTCCGCGGCGGCCCCGGCCACCGGGCGGTCCCCGCAGGCCGCGACGGCCGGCGAGCGTTCCGGCCGCAGGTCCGGTTCCCGGTCCGGTTCCAGGTCCGGATCCGGCGGGGTGACCGGCTGAGCGGTCGGCTGAGCGGCCGGCTGCGGGATCTCGAAGAACCGCAGGAAGTACTGGGCGAGCGGTCCGATCGCCACCGCGTACAGCACGGTGCCCACCCCGACGCTGCCGCCCAGCAGGAAGCCGACGGCGAGCACCGTCAGTTCGATCCCGGTGCGGACCAGCCGGATCGACCGGCCCGTCCTGCGGTGCAGTCCCGTCATCAGCCCGTCGCGCGGGCCGGGTCCGAAGCGTGCCGTTATGTAGAGGCCGGTCGCCACTCCGTTGAGCACGATCGCCGCCACCAGCAGCGGGATCCGGACGCCCAGCGCGTGGACCTCCGGCAGCAGCCGCAGCGTGCCGTCCATGGCCAGACCTACGATGAAGACGTTGGACACGGTGCCGAGGCCGGGCCGCTGCCGCAGCGGCCACCACAGCAGCAGCACCGCCGCGCCCACGACGATCGACACCATGCCGATGCTCAGCCCGGAATGACCGGAGATCCCCTGGTGGAAGACGTCCCACGGGTCCAGACCGAGACCGGCGCCGACCAGGAGGCCGTCACTGGCGCCGTACAGCACCAGACCGGCATAGAGATGGACGATGCGGCGACCGGTGTGCACGGTGACCCCCTGGTGAAGGTGGCAAGATACGTGGCACTCTGTGGCATGGATGTGGGTGACCGCCACAGCCAATCCGCGAAAGGTGGACTGAATTCCATGTCGCAGTGGACTGCATCGGTAGGAGCGGCTCCGCTCGCCCGGCTGCTCGAACCCCGGCCGGCTCCCGGTGGCGGCGGCCGTCGCGTACCGGCCTACCGCGGACTCGCCGACGGCGTACGGCTGCTGGTGCTCGAAGGCCGGGTACCGGTCGCCGCCCGGCTGCCCGCCGAGCGGGAGCTCGCCCTCGCGCTGGGCGTCAGCCGCACCACCGTCGCCGCCGCGTACGAGGCGCTGCGCGCCGAGGGGTTCGCCCGCTCCCGGCGGGGCGCCGGCAGCTGGACCGCCATACCGGAGGGGCACGCGCTGCCGAGCCGGATCCTCGACCCGCTCCCGCCGGACTCCGCGGGCACCGTCATCGACCTCGGCTGCGCGGCGCTGCCCGCCCCCGAGCCGTGGCTGACCCGTGCGATGGAGGGCGCCCTGGCCGAACTCCCGGCCTACGCGGCCACCCACGGCGACTTCCCGGCCGGACTTCCGGTGCTGCGCGAGGCGATCGCCGACCGCTACACCGCCCGCGGGGTGCCCACCATGCCCGAACAGATCATGGTCACCACCGGCGCCATGGGCGCCATCGCGGCGGCGGCCCGGCGGCTCGTCGGGCTCGGTGAACGGGTCGCGGTGGAGTCCCCGAGCTACGCCAACGTGCTGGAGCTGTTCCGCGAGACCGGCGCCCGGCTGGTGCCGGTGGCCATGCGCGACAACCTCGGCGGCTGGGACATCGACGCCTGGCAGCGGGTGCTGCGCGACGCGGCGCCGCGGATGGCCTACGTCATGCCCGACTTCCACAACCCGACCGGCACCCTGGTCGGTGACGAGCAGCGCCGCGCCCTGGTCGAGACGGCCCGTGCCTCCGGGACCGTGGTGGTCGCGGACGAGACGATGGCGGAGCTGGTGCTGGACGCGGACACGACCGTGCCGCGGCCGATGGCCGCCTTCGACCGCGGTGGCACGGTGATCACCGTCGGCTCCGCGAGCAAGGCGATCTGGGCTGGGCTGCGGATCGGCTGGGTCCGGGCGGCGCCCGACGTCGTCCGCCGGCTGGTCTCCGCCCGCGCCTATCTGGACCTCGGATCCCCCGTCGTCGACCAGCTCGCCGTGGCCTGGCTGCTGCGCGGCGGCGGCTGGGACCAGGCCGTCGCCACCCGCCGCGCCCGGGCCGCCGGACACCGTGACGACCTGGTGGCGGCGCTGCGCGAGCAGACCCCGGACTGGGAGTTCACCGTGCCGGCCGGCGGTATGACGATGTGGGTGCGGACCGGTGACGTGTCGGGTTCCCGGCTCGCGGTGGCCGGCGAACGCCTCGGCGTCCGCGTCCCGTCCGGGCCCCGGTTCGGGGTCGACGGGGCCTTCGAGTCC
>NZ_JAPVLS010000054.1:12224-67496 GCF_027158125.1 Streptomyces sp. H39-C1 | reverse complement strand
CTCCTACTACTGGTACGCCCTGCTGGTGATCGCGCTGGTCGCCCTCGACGGCCGCTGGGAATGGCTCGCCGTCCCCCTCGCGGGCACCGTGCTCTACATCGGCAACGCCATGGGAGCCCACGGCAGTTGGCTCCAGTCCTGGTCCTACGGGACCGCAGCGGTGACGGTGCTGGCCGGGGCGGCGCTGCGGGCCCGCGCGGCGGGGCGGGGGAGCGGGCGTCGCGCCCCGTCCCTGCCGGGGCAGGCCGGGGCGGATGCGTTCGAGGCCGAGCCGGCCGAAGCCGGCGCCGGGGTCACTCCCCGGTGACGCCGTCCGTCAGTTCGCGCAGGAGGTCGGCGTGGCCGTTGTGCCGTGCGTACTCCTCGATCATGTGGACGTAGACCCACCGCAGATCGATCGGTTCACCGCGGCGCGGGTGGGCGAACGTCTCGTCGAGCGAACGGCCCGCGGCGGCCCGGTCCGCGAGTTCGCACTCGGTCGCGAACACCGCGAAGTCGGCCTCGGCGGCGGCGCCGTCGGCGCGGTCGAAGTCACCGTCCGGATCGTCGTCGGGACAGTAGAGGACGCCGAGGTCCGACCGGCCGTCGAAATTCGTCCGGAACCACCAGCGTTCCACTTCCGCCATGTGCCGGACGAGCCCGAGCAGCGACAGCGCCGACGGCTTCGCCGGGCGCAGCGCCAGCTGCTCGCCGGTGAGCCCGGCGCACTTCGTGAGGAGGGTCGCGCGGTGATAGGTGAGCCAGCTCTCCAGCGAGGCGCGCTCATCGGCGACCATGGGGGGATCGGTACGCGGTACTTCGGGTGCGGTCCAAGTCATCCGCACATGATGACGGCGGGAGGCGCCGTCCGCACCCCGTTATCGCTCCTTGACCTGCTCGGAGGGGGTCGGAGCCGGTTCTCGGCGCTATCCTCCGCGCGGAGGTAAAAGTGAACGATGAACTAAATCCGAGCCGTCCGCTGGCGGTCTTCGACCTGGACGGCACCCTCTGCGACACCCGGCACCGGCTGATCCACCTGGAGCGGCAGCCGAAGGACTGGGCCGCCTTCTTCGCGGCCGCGGTGGACGACCCCCCGCTCGCGGAGGGCGTGGCACTGGCGCTGGAAACCGCCGTCGCATGCGATATCGAGTACGTCACCGGCCGGCCGGAACGCTGCCGCCGTGACACGGCGGCCTGGCTCGAACGCCATGGGCTGCCGCCGGGCCGGGTGTGGATGCGGACCGACAACGACCGCCGGCCGGCCCGCGTCACCAAGCTGGAACTCCTGCGGCGGCTGGCGCGCAAGGGCGAGATCCGCCTGGTCGTCGACGACGACAAGCAGGTCTGCGACGCGTACAAGGGCGCCGGATTCACCGTACGGCGGGCCCGCTGGATGGAGTCCGCACCGTTGCTGGAGCAGGCCCAGGACGGCGAAGGGCGCACCTGACGGAGCCGGCCGCGGGGCCGGAGCGGCGCCTCCCCCCACCCCCGCGGCTCTGCCTGCTACTGGCAGGGACAGGCTCCGAACGCGCGGGCGGGGGAGACTGATCCGTATGGACACTCCCGCGGAACTCGGCGAATTCCTGCGCACCCGCCGCGCCCGGCTGCGGCCGGAGGACGTCGGACTGATCTCCTACGGCGCCCGGCGCCGGGTACCGGGCCTGCGCCGCGAAGAGCTGTCGCAGCTCGCCGGCGTGAGCGTCGCGTACTACACCCGGCTGGAACAGGGACAGAGCAACAACGCCTCGGAAGGGGTGCTCGACGCCCTCGCCGCCGCGCTGCGCCTCACCGAGGACGAGCACACGCACCTGCGCAATCTGGCCCGCCCCGGCCGCACCAAGCGCCGCCCGGCCGAGCGTCCCGACAGCGCCAGGCCGGGGACGCGGCAGCTGATCGCGGCGATGAGTGATGTGCCCGTCGTCGTCGTGGACCGGCGGTTCGAGGTGCTGGCGTGGAATCCGCTGGGACACGCGCTGACCGCGGGGCACCTGGACGCGCGGAGCCCCGAGCGCCCCGCCGACCGCCCCAACCTGCAGCGGCTGCTCTTCCTCGACCCGCACACCCGCGAGCTGTACCCGCGCTGGGACGAGGAGGCACGGCGCGCGGTCGCCTCGCTGCGGCTGGCAGCCGGGCAGTACTCCGAGGACCGGCGGCTGGCCGAGCTGATCGGCGAATTGTCGATGAAGAGCCCCGAGTTCGCCGCCCTGTGGTCACGCCACCCGGTGAACAGCTGCACCTACGGTGCGAAGGCGTTCCACCACCCGACGATCGGCCCGCTCGAGCTCTCCTTCGAGATGCTGCAGGTCCCGGACGACTCGGGGCACCGGATGCTGATGTACAGCGCCGAGCCGGGTTCCTCCTCCGAGGCGGCGCTGCGCCTGCTCGGCACCGTCACTCGAACGGAGCAGCCGACCGCCCCCCGGGACCCGAAGACCGCGATGCTGAACACAGGGGGTGACAGTCGACCGGAAAGCAGGTGACCCACGGTGAGTGCCGACAAGTCGACGTCCAGCAGGAAGTCCGGCCGGGAGTTGGTCACGCCGGGCCGGATCGTGGTCGCCGCACTGGCGGTGCTCGGCCTCGTGTTCATCTTCGAGAACACCCGGCAGGTCAAGATCCGGCTGATCGTTCCCGAGGTGACGATGCCGCTGTGGCTCGCCCTGCTCGCGATGGCCGTCATCGGCGGAATCTGCGGCGCCTACTTCTCCCGCCGCAAGAAGTGATCCGGGGGACGGGAGCGGCTCAGGACGACCGGGGACCGGCTCAGGCCCCGTCGGCCGACGTACGCCCCTGGAGCGTCTTGCCGAGGCACACGCTGAGCTCCTCGTACCGGTAGAGCCCGAACTTCGTGACCGGGGTGTATCCGCACGACTCGTACAGCGCGATGGCCTCCGGCTGCTTCGTACCGGTCTCCAGGACCATCCGGGACCGCCCGGCCGCCGCCGCGCTCGCCTCCAGCTCGGCGAGTATCCGCCGCGCCAGCCCCCGGCCCCGGGCCTCGTCCACCACGTACATCCGCTTGAGCTCGGCGTCGCCGTCCGAGTGCCCTTCCGGGGACTCGTCCTGCGCCCGCCAGCCGCCGCTGGCGACCGCCTCCCCGTCCACGTACCCCACCAGGTACAGGCCCCGGGGCGGGTCGAACTGGGCGGCGTCCATCGGGGTCAGATCGCCGTCGCCGTACCGCTCGACGTACTCCAGCTGCACCCGGTCGTTGAGCTTCACCGCGTCGGGGTGGTCGTAGCGCCTGATTCGAATCTCCACCACGGCATCGTACGTGCGTACGCCTGCGGGCCCGCCCCGTGCCCGCCGCCCCGTGCCCGATCCGCGCACGTCACGGTCGCGTAGGCTGCCCTGCGCCGATATCCGCAATACGGGAGCATGCTGTGCTGACTGTGACGACCGTGAATGTCAACGGGCTCCGCGCCGCCGCCAAGAAAGGGTTCCTGCCCTGGCTGGCGGCCACCACCGCCGACGTGGTCTGTCTGCAGGAAGTACGTGCCGAGGCCGACCAGCTCCCGGACGAGGTCCGCGAGCCGGACGGCTGGTCCGCCTTCCACGCCCCGGCCGCCGCCAAGGGCCGTGCCGGTGTCTCGATCTACAGCCGCAGCGAGCCCACCCGCGTCCAGATCGGCTTCGGCTCCGCCGAATTCGACAGCTCGGGCCGTTACCTCGAGATCGATCTCCCGGGGATCACCGTCGCCAGCCTCTATCTGCCCTCCGGTGAGGTCGGCACCGAGCGCCAGACGGAGAAGGAGCGGTTCATGGCCGAATTCTTCGTCCATCTCTCGGAGCTCCGGACCCGTGCCGCCGCCGAGGGCCGGGAAGTGCTCGTCTGCGGCGACTGGAACATCGCCCACCGCGAGGCCGACCTCAAGAACTGGAAGGCCAACCAGAAGAGCTCCGGCTTCCTCCCCGAGGAACGCGCCTGGCTCAGCAAGGTCTTCGAGCAGGGCGGCTACACCGACGTGGTCCGCCGGCTCCACCCCGAGGCCACCGGCCCCTACTCCTGGTGGTCCTACCGCGGCCGGGCCTTCGACAACGACGCGGGCTGGCGGATCGACTACCACGTCTCCACCGCGGGCCTCGCGGAAAAGGCCACGTCAGCCGTGGTGGAGCGGGCCGAGACGCACCCCGAGCGCTGGAGCGACCACGCGCCCGTGACGGTGGTCTTCGACCACTGAGCTTCGACCACCGAGCTCCGACCACCGAGCTCCGACCACTGAGCTCCGACCACTGAGCGGATCAGCCGGCCTGTCGGGTCAGCCGGACGCCAGGACGCTCGCGAGGTCGTAGCGGACCGGCTCGTCGAGCTGGGCGTACGTACAGCTGTCGGGATCCCGGTCCGGACGCCAGCGGCGGAACTGCGTCGTGTGCCGGAAGCGGTCGCCCTGCATGTGGTCGTAGGCGACCTCGCACACCCGCTCGGGCCGCAGCGGTGTCCACTCCAGGTTCTTGGCGCCGCTCCACCGGCTGGGAGCGCCCGGCATCCGGTCGGTCGCGTGCGCCTCCTGGTCCTTCCACGCCGCCCAGGGGTGCTCGTCCGGATCGGCCATCCGCAGCGGGGCCAGCTCCGCCATCAGCTCCTCGCGGCGGCGCATGGGGAAGGACGCGCACGCGCCCACGTGCTGCAGCCGGCCGTCCGTGTCGTAGAGCCCGAGCAGGAGCGAGCCGATGACGGGCCCGCTCTTGTGCTCGCGGTAACCGGCCAGGACGCAGTCGGCGGTGCGCTCGTGCTTGACCTTCACCATCAGCCGCTGGTCCGGGCGGTAGAGCAGCTCCGGCGACTTGGCCACGATGCCGTCGAGGCCGGCGCCCTCGAAGCGGCTGAACCACTCCTCGGCCACCGCCAGGTCCATCGTCACCGGGGCGACGTGCACAGGCGCGGTCACCCCCGCCAGGGCCTCCTCCAGGGCGGTACGGCGCTCCCGCAGCGGGGTGTCCAGCAGTGCGCTGTCGCCGAGGGCGAGCAGGTCGAAGGCGACGAAGGAGGCGGGGGTGCGTTCGGCGAGCAGCCGGATCCGTGACTCGGCGGGATGGATGCGCTCCTGCAGGGCGTCGAAGTCCAGCCGGTCGCCGGAGACGATGATGATCTCGCCGTCCACGACGCAGCGGTCCGGCAGCTGCTCCAGCAGCACGCTCGCCAGCTCGGGGAAGTACCGGGTGAGCGGTTTGCCGTTGCGGCTGCCGATCACGATCTCGGGACCGTCGCGGTGCACGATCGCGCGGAATCCGTCCCACTTGGCCTCGTACTGCATCCCGGCCGGAATGCGCGCTGCCGCCTTCGCCAGCATCGGCTTGACCGGCGGCATCACGGGAAGCTCCATGGTCCGAGTGTGCGGCCGCCCACGCCCCGGCGCCTCTCCGGCCACCGCGCGGGCGCCGTGCCGGCCCCGGAGGCGCGCGCCCGGAAGCGGTCCTAGCGTGGAGGCATGGCAGAAGCGCTGGAGCTGCGGATCGGCGAGCGGACGGTGCGGCTGACGCACCCGGACAAGGTGTACTTCCCCGAGCGGAACCTCACCAAGCTGGACCTCGCCAACTACTACCTGGCCGTCGGCGAGGGCGCCCTGCGGGCGCTGCGCGACCGCCCGACGACGCTGCAGCGCTTCCCCGAGGGCATCGCCGGGGAGTCGTTCTTCCAGAAGCGCGCCCCGAAGGACCTCCCCGACTGGACCCCGACCGCCCGTATCGCCTTCCCCAGCGGACGCTTCGCCGACGAGACCTGCCCGACGGAGGTCGGCGCACTGCTCTGGGCCGCCAACCGCGGCTGTCTGACCTTCCACCCGTGGCCCGTGCGCCGCGCGGACACCGATCACCCCGACGAACTGCGCATCGACCTCGACCCGCAGCCGGGCACCGACTACGCCGACGCGGTGCGCGCCGCGCACGAGCTCCGCGATGTGCTGGAGGGGATGGGCCTGCGCGGCTGGCCCAAGACCTCCGGCGGGCGCGGCATGCACGTCTTCATCCCGATCGCCCCTCGGTGGACCTTCGTCGAGGTCCGCCGGGCGACCATCGCCATCGCGCGCGAGCTGGAGCGCCGGATGCCGGAGCAGGTCACCACCGCGTGGTGGAAGGAGGAGCGCGGCGAGAAGATCTTCGTCGACTACAACCAGATGGCCCGCGACCGCACGATCGCCTCCGCCTACTCCGTCCGCCCCTTCCCGCACGCGCCGGTCTCCGCGCCACTGCTCTGGGACGAACTGGACACCGCCGTGCCGCGGGACTTCGACCTCGTCTCGATGCCGGCCCGCTACGCGGAGGTCGGTGACCTCCACGCGGACATGGACGACCACGCCTTCGACATCACCCCCGCCCTGGACCTCGCCGCCCGAGACGAACGGGACCACGGCGCGGGCGACCTCCCCTACCCGCCCGAGCACCCGAAAATGGCCGGCGAACCGAAACGGGTACAGCCGAGCCGCGCCAAACACTGAGCCGCGGGCGCCGAGCTCCCGATACGGCGCTCAGTGCTCCCGATACGGCGCTCAGTCGTGGTCGTACACCGTCACCGCGACCCCGCGGTCCGCGAGCCGCGCCTGGACCAGCGGTTCCACCCGCTCCCAACGCCCGCCCGCCAGCCCGCAGCCGATCCGCGGCATATGAACCGAGGCCCCGAGCCCGGCCGCCTCGCCGGCGAGTTTCTCCAGCGCCGCGTCGATGGCCTCATAGCGCACCGGAACACCCTTGCTGCCGGTGCGCATCCCGCGCTGGCCCACCATGTTGGCGACCCACACCAGCCGGTCGACCTGCACCAGCTGCACGGCTCCGAGCCCGAAGTCGTTGGCCGCGCGCTCCCGGTGCCAGCGCCGGTACTGGCGCTCCGGCTCCGGCCAGCGCCGTGAGACGGCCAGCACGAAACCCTTGCCCCAACCGCCCAGGTCGTTGCAGATATGCGCGATCACCTTGGGCCCCTTGCCCAGCGGCGTTGTCGCGTCTCCCCGTACGTACTCGATCCCCGTCCCCATACCGATCACCGTAGGCGATGCCTCCGACAACGGGCCGTGGTGCTCAGTTGTGGTGCTCCTTCGTGCGGGTCGGGGGTCAGCGGTGGAGGTTGAGGCGGTGGACGCCGCCGTCGGTGGTGCCGACGTAGAGCGTGCGGCCGTCGGGGGTCGCGGCCAGATGCGTGGTGTCGGTGTTCTGCAGGCCGGTGGAGATGTTGTGCCAGCTCAGACCGTGGTCGGTGCTGCGCAGTACGCCGCGGCCGCCCTGCAGGAGGCCACTGGCCCCGGAGCGGTTGGTGGCCGCGTAGAGCGTGTCGCCGACCCGCAGCAGGTCGGAGACGTGGATCGCGAGGGCGCCGGTGTCCGCGGTGCGGAAGGTGCGGCCGCCGTCGGTGCTGACGCGGACGTTCTCGCCGCCGATGACGAGCCGCTTCCCGTCGAGGTCGATCGCGGTCACCGGGCCGTCGGCGACCTTGGTGACGGTGACCCCGCCGTCGTCCGACCGGTACAGCCCGGCGGAGTTGCCGAGCCACAGCCGCAGCGGATTGGCGGGATCGCCCACGATGGTGTCGAAGGAACGCTCGTGGAAGAGGTTCTTCCACGTCGCGCCGCCGTCAGTGGTGGCGAACAGCCCCTGGCCCAGCAGGCTCCGGAAGCTGACCATCACCCGCTTCGGGTCGGCGGGGTCGACCAGGAGCGCGGTCGGCACCTCCGACGACGTGCCGCGCACCTCCCAGGTGGCGCCCGCGTCGGCGCTGCGCTCGACGACGAACGTTCCGACCGCGGTGCGCCGGACCTTCCAGATCACGTTCGGCTCCTTGGCCGAGAGCGCGAGCTGCGAGACCCTGACGCCGACCCTGCCCTCGCCGCCGGACTGGCCCCATTCGGGGCTCGCGACGGGAAGAGCGGTGCGGTAGATCGCGCTGTCGGTGGCGGCGAGCAGATGGCCGCCGGTGATCGCGAGATCGTTGACGGTCAGTCCCTGGACGCCGATCCGCCGGTATCCGGTGCCGTTCGCGGCACCCCGGTAGAGGCCGTCCTGCTCCATGGAGACGGTGACGGATCCGTCACTCCAGCGGTCGTAGTCCATCGGTACCGCCGCGCGCGCCGGCGCCGCGACCGTGGTCCACGTCCGTCCCTGGTCGTGGCTGAGCCGGCCGCTGCCGGTCAGCGTGCTCAGGTACAGGTCGCCGCCCGAGACGGTCAGGCCGAGACCGCCGAGCGGCATGGGCAGCAGGGTGGACCAGGTCTTCCCGCCGTCGTGGGAACCGACGACTCCGGTGCCCAGGACGTACACCGCCACGACCGAGGAGTCGGCGGCCAGCCCGCCGACGTTCTTGTTGACCGCGTCGAACAGCCGGCGTGCCGCGCCGGGGTTGCCCGAGCCGATGCCGGAACGGGTCCAGACGCCGCGGGGCGTCGTCATGTAGAGGGTGTCACCGGTGACGGTGGCGCCGGTGATGTCGCCGGTGACGCCGGTCGGGTACGTGGTCCAGTGCTCGCCCGCGTCGGTGCTGACCAGCAGTGAGCCGGAGGCGACCGCGACCAGCGTGCGGGTCTGCTCATCGGCGGTGAACGCCGTGATGCGGGCGTCAGGGACACCGAGCTTGCGCCAGGTCCGCCCGTTGTCATCGGTGCGCAGGATGGCGCCCTGGCGGCTGAAGTCGTGAACGCTGTTCACGGCGTACCACCAGCGGTCGGGATTCTTCGCGTCGACCAGGAGCGGTCCGGTGCCGTCCGCGACCGGCAGCCGGCTCAACTGGCGCCAGGTGGCGCCGTTGTCGGTGGTCAGCCAGGGAGCGGCCTTCTGGTACTGGGTGAGCACGGCCTGTCCCGGCCGGTTCGGCGAGAGGGCGACCCAGCCGGCCTCGCTGTTGGGACCGACCGGCTCCCAGCGGTTCTTGCGGGTGTCGACCGGGGTCACCTCGAAGGCGCTGGAGCCGATGAGGCGCTGCCCGGAGCCGGCGGTGCCGCGCACCGAGACCCGGTAGGCGCCGGCCACGCTGCCGGTCACCTCGGCCTGGTAGTAGCCGGTGGCGGGGTCGAGGTGGGAGGTGACGTCGAAGGCCTTGCCGCGCGGCGGAGTGACGGTGACGACCGGCGGTGCGGCCAGCCGGGTCGGCGGGGCGATGTGCACGGTCGAGTGACCGTCGCTCGGGTCGGGCGCGGCCTGGACGGCCAGGTACCGGACGGCGAGCAGATAGGGCACCCCGATCGCCGGTCCCCGGTCCGGGGTCGCCGTGAGGCGGCCGCTGATCTCGGTGTTGCCGGACGGGCGGTCGACGCGCAGCGAGACCGTGACGGTCGCGGTCCCCCTGGCCGGTACGGTGACCCGCTGCGGCGAGACCGTGGCCGGCCCGTCGGTCCTGAGCATGGTCGTGACCGGCCGGTTGCCGGAGTTCCGCAGCGTCACCTTCGCGGTGCCGCCGACGTCACGCCGGGACAGATCGGCGAGTCCGAAGGACACGGACGCCGGTGAGGCGCTGACCGTGGCCGAGGCGGCCGCGGCCACATCGAGCCGGCCCGAGCCCTGCGCCGTGGCTCCGCTGTCGCGCAGCGGCTTCGCGGTGCCGACCAGTGCGGCCTTCACCTCGGCGGGCGCCTGGCCCGGGTGCAGCTGGCGCAGCAGGGCCGCCGCGCCGGCGACGTGCGGGGTCGCCATCGACGTGCCCGACATGCGGTACTGGCCGGGCTTGTACAGCGACTTGGGGATGGTGGAACGGATCTCCACACCGGGCGCGACCAGATCGGGCTTGAGGCCGAAGCTCTGCGTGGGGCCGCGTGACGAGAACGAGGCGATCTGGTCGGTGGTGTCGGTGCCCTGCAGCGTCACCGAGACCTTCCCGGCGGCGAGCCGGGAGCTCAACTCCGTGTACTGGGTCGCGTCGATGCCCATGACCACCAGGTGGTCCATGCGCAACGAGTCACCGGAGGCGTCGATCCGCGCGGGCGAGGACGGCACCTGGACCACACCCGCTCCGGGCGTTCCGGCGGCGAACACCGGGCCGTCGTTGGTGGGCAGGCCGGCCAGCACGGCGAGCGCGCCGCGCTTCTCCGCTTCCTGCGCCCACTCCACGGCGCTGCCCGACAGGTCCTGGACGTCGGAGGCGACGAGGAACTGGGCCCGCACGATCTTCCCGCGGACGTCGCCGACCCGCTCCCAGTCCTCCGCGGTGCCCTCACCGACGTCGACGAGCTGCGCGGTGACGGGGCGCTGGGGCGGATTCGCGGACAGGATGCCGCGGTAGGTCTGGATCAACTCGGGCTTCTTGCCGGCCAGATACGCGCTGGGCAGCCGGAGATTGCTGGTCGACGCGCCGACCGAGATCACCCCGTCGGCCGTGCCGGGGCTGCTGACCGTACCCAGGCCCGGGCCGTCGTTGCCGGCCGCGGCCACCACGACCACACCGGCCCGTACGGCCGCGGTCGCGGCAAGGCCCAGCGGGTCGGTGCCGTCGCCGGGGCCGCCGAGGCTCATGTTGATGACATCGGCGCGGTGCGGGTTGGCCGGATCGGACGCCGCCTCGATACCGGCGATGATGTCCGACGTGTAGCCGGATCCTTCGGCGTCCATCACCTTGTAGGCCAGCAGGTTCGCGTCGGGCGCCACGCCGGTGATGCCGCCCTTCCCGGCGGCCTTCCCCGCGATGATGCCGGCGACGTGGGTGCCGTGGCCGTTGTCGTCCATCGGGTCCTCGTCACCGTTGACGAAGTCGTGCCCGCCGACGACCTTGTGGCCCTTGCCGAGTCCGCCGCCCAGATCGGGGTGGGTGTAGTCCACCCCGCTGTCCAGGATCGCGACGGTGGTCCCCTTGCCCGTGACGCGGCTGCCGGCGGCGTCCTTGCGCTGCCACACGTCAGGCGCGCCGATCAGCGGCACGCTCACGTCCGTCTTCGCCAGCACCCGGGTGTCGGGCAGGACGGCGGTGACGCCCGGCAGCTTCGCCAGCCGCGCCACCTCGGACCCCGGCACCGTCATCGCGACCGCGTCGATGAGCAGACCGAGCTTGCGGGTCGAGGAGGGGTGCAGCCCGGCGTTCTTCGCCGAGCCGAGGAAGGTCTCCTGCCGGGCGTCCAGCGCGCGGCGGGCGGCGCCGACGCCGGGGGCGGCCTCGGCGGACAGCAGCGAGCCACCGGGCGCGGCGGTGACCGCGGCGTTCCCGGACAGTTCGACGATCACTCGTTGCGACGGGTCGGGCGTGGACGCGGTGGCGGCACCCGGTATCGCCGCCAACGTGCCGGCGAGCACGACGGCGGCGAGACCGGCATGACGAGATCTTCGTGAGTTCATTGCCATACGTAAAGGTCCTAGTGGTATGGGCACTTGCCGCACAATGAATCTTCGTGGCCCATTGCTGCCGCTGGCACAACTGGGCCACCATCCGTTCATGACTCCCGAGACGCCGGAACTGACGGCGGCAGGCATCGATCCGTTCGACGAGAGCGTCTACCGCGCCGTCCTGACCCGGCGTACGGCGGCGCCGGCCGAACTCGCCGCTGACCTCGGCTGTTCGGCCGAGCGGGTCGCCAGAGCGCTGGACCGGCTCCGCGACCACGGGCTGGTCGGCCGGCTCGCCGGCGCCCGTCGCCGGTACGCCGCGATCGAGCCGGGGGCCGCGGTCGAGGCGCTGGTGCGGGCCAGGAGCAACGACCTGGAACGGGTCCGCTCGGCCGCCGCCGAGCTGTCCCGGCTCTTCGCCGCCGCGCGCACCGGCGCGACCGACGAGGACGAGGTGGAGATCACCACCGGCAGCGAGGCCCTCGGCCGCTGGTTCGTCCGCCTCCAACAGGAGGCCCGCGAGGACGTCATGACGCTGGACCGGCCGCCGTACGCCCTGACCACCTCCAACCCGGTGGAGGCCACGGCGCTCGGCCGCGGTGTCCGGTACCGCGCGGTCTACGCCCCCGAGGCGCTGGAGTGGCCGGGCGTCCTCGACGACATCCGCGAGCTGGTCCGGCACGGTGAACAGGCCCGGGTCCTGCCCGGCCTGCGCATCAAACTCGCCATCGCGGACCGCAGGCTCGCCCTGATGCCGCTCTCCCTCGACCTGAACGACGTCCGCGCCGCGGTGATCCGGCCGTCCACCCTGCTCGACGCCCTCACCGACTACTGGGAGATGTGCTGGAAGCAGGCCCTGCCCCTCAACGCCCCCGCCGACGACCCCCTCGACGAGGAGGACCGGCTGGTCCTGACCCTCCTGGTGAGCGGTCTCAAGGACGAGGCGATAGCCCGGCAGCTCGGCTGGTCCGTCCGCACCATGCGCCGCCGCATCAGCCGTCTCCACGACCTCCTGGGCGCCGCCAACCGCTTCCAGGCCGGCGCGATAGCCGCCCGCCGCGGCTGGCTGTGAGGGTGCGCCGTCCGTCCTAGGCTGTCGGGCCGGCGAGTTTGCCGGTGAACCAGGTCAGGGCGCGGGGGATGAGCTTCTTGAAGTCGGAGGTGTAGTGCCGGCCGCCGGGGAGCTCGTAGTACTCGATCTTGACGGGGGCGACGGCCTTCTTCACCCAGGTCTTGACCAGGTTGGTCTCGTACGCCTCGCCGCTGCCCGCCGTGGCGAGGATGCTGACGTCGGCCCTGCCCTGCTTGACGAGGGTGTTGGGGCTGTTGGCGAGGCGGTCCGCCTCGTGACCCCTCCAGAGCCGGGAGTCCGGGTCGAAGTAGGCGTCCATCGGGATGGCGGCCTTGAAGACGTCGGGGTGCTGCAGGGCGAGTTTCGCGCTGCAGAAGCCGCCCGTGGAGGCGCCCATGACGCCCCAGCCGTCACGGCTGCGCAGAGTGCGGAAGTTCGCCTTCACGAAGTCGGGGACGTCCTTGGCCATCCAGGTGCCCATCCTGGGCTGGCCGGGGATGTCGCTGCAGTCCAGAGCGGCGTTCTCGTGGGAATTGAAGTTCTGGACCGGCATGATCATGATGAACGGATGGGCCTTGCCCTGCTTGCTCAGCTTGGCGTCGGCCTCCTGGATCGGGAGCTGGGGATCGGTCCAGGTGTTGTAGCCGTTGCTCTGGCCGCCCGCGTACATCATCACGACGGGGAAGCCGTAGGTCGCGTACTGGGGGTCGCTGTACTCCGGGGGCAGCCAGACCCAGACCTTCCCGGTGACGCCGGACTTCGCCCCGCGCACCGAGGTGACCATGATCGGGCCGGCCTTCGTCGACCGCGCCAGCTTCAGCTCCGCCTTCGGTCCGGTCGGCAGCAGCACCTTCGACGGCGTCGGCGCGGGGCCCGGCGTCCGCGGGCCGCCCTTGCCGTCGCCTTTCCCCGCGCCGGTCGAGAGGTGGTCGTTCGCCGGGGCGGATCCCCCGTCGCCGGAGGAGCCGCAGCCCGCGAGAGCGGCGAGCGCGAGCAGCACGGCGGCTACGGGCAGGACCAGGGGGCGGTGACGCCGGGGACGCGCATCCATCGTGGAAATGCTCCGAACGCGAGATCGAGGACGAAAGGCACCTTCTAGGAGAGCAGCTCGCACGCTTTGGTTCCCGCGCGACGCGCGCGCTGCGCGCGCGGTCTACGCGCGAGGCTTCCCGCGCCACTCCGAGGGACACCGTGGAAGCCCCCATACGGGCAGCAGCCGTGCTACCTTGATCCCAGTTGCAGTTTTGGTACCCATGAACTTTGTGTGCGCCTGACGGGATGTAACCCTCAGGCGCACTCTTGTTTTTACCGGTCATCTCCGGATGGGCACAATGCGGCGACGAGGAATCTGCGCAGTGCAGATTTCCGGCTCTGCACCTATTGAGGAGATTGACATGGCTTCTGGCACCGTGAAGTGGTTCAACGCGGAAAAGGGTTTCGGCTTCATCGAGCAGGACGGTGGCGGCGCTGACGTCTTCGCCCACTACTCGAACATCGCCACCCAGGGCTTCCGTGAGCTCCAGGAAGGCCAGAAGGTGACCTTCGACGTCACGCAGGGCCAGAAGGGCCCGCAGGCCGAGAACATCGTTCCCGCCTGACGTTTGACGCGCACCACGTAGTTGGGGCCCGCACCTGAGGGTGCGGGCCCCAATTCGTTTTTTCCGGTATTGCTTTGGCTCGTTTTTGCGATTCTTCGCCCGGTTTTCATTTTGCGGAGTCTTCCCGGACACGTGCCGTTCCGAGGAAGGCTTTCTTTTGTACCGCTCCTCAGGCTCCGTTCCCGCGCGCAATCGCCCGTCGTATTCCCGCAGCCAGTCCGCGCCGCGCCGCCGCCCCATGGCGACACCGGGTGAGTTCGCCCTCCCCGTCAGCACCACGCCGTCCCTTCCCCCGGTCGAGTCGTTCGCAGATCTGGACATGCCGTCCGAGCTGCTTGACACGCTCACCCACGAAGGGGTGACGGTCCCGTTCCCCATCCAGGGCGCGACGCTGCCGAACTCGCTGGCCGGCCGGGACCTGCTGGGCCGTGGACGCACCGGCTCCGGCAAGACCCTCGCCTTCGGCCTGGCGCTGCTCGCCCGTACCGCGGGGAAGCGCGCGGAGCCGCGGCAGCCGCTCGCCCTGGTGCTGGTGCCGACCCGTGAGCTGGCCCAGCAGGTCACCGACGCGCTCACCCCGTACGCCCGCTCGCTGCGGCTGCGGATGGCCACCGTCGTCGGCGGCATGTCGATCGGCCGCCAGGCCGGCGTGCTGCGCGGCGGCGCCGAGGTCGTCGTCGCGACACCCGGCCGGCTCAAGGACCTGATCGAACGCCGCGACTGCCGGCTCGACCACGTGGCCATCACGGTGCTCGACGAGGCCGACCAGATGGCGGACATGGGCTTCATGCCGCAGGTCACCGCCCTGCTGGCGCAGGTGCGCCCGGACGGTCAGCGGATGCTCTTCTCCGCCACGCTGGACCGCAACGTCGACCGGCTGGTGCGCCAGTTCCTGACCGATCCCGTCGTCCATTCGGTGGATCCCTCGGCCAACACGGTCACCACGATGGAGCACCACGTCCTGCACGTGGCCGGCGCGGACAAGCAGGCCACGACGCGGCGCATCGCGGCCCGCGAGGGCAGGGTGCTGATGTTTCTGGACACCAAGCACGCCGTCGACCTGCTGACCCGGGACCTGCTCGCCAGCGGTGTCCGGGCCGCCGCGCTGCACGGCGGCAAGTCGCAGCCGCAGCGCAACCGCACCCTGGACCAGTTCAAGAGCGGACATGTGACGGTCCTGGTCGCGACCAACGTCGCCGCCCGCGGCATCCACGTCGACAACCTGGACCTCGTCGTCAACGTGGACCCGCCCACCGACCACAAGGACTACCTGCACCGCGGCGGCCGTACCGCCCGTGCGGGTGAGTCCGGCAGCGTCGTCACACTGGTGCTGCCCAACCAGCGCCGCGAGATGGCGCGCCTGATGTCGCACGCCGGCATCACCCCGCAGACGACCCAGGTCAGCGCGGATGACGACGAGCTCGCCCGGATCACCGGCGCGCAGGAGCCCTCCGGGGTGCCGGTCGTCATCGCGGCGCCCCCGGCGGCCGAACGCGTGCGGCGCACCTCGTACGGCAGCCGCGGCCGCGGTGGCCGCCCCGCGCCGCGCCGGCGGCCCGCCGCCGCGTAGGTCCGCGTCCTGGTGGAGGCATCCGGCTGTTTAGGCTGCCTTCATGAAGGACTGGGATTTGAGGAAACTGCAGATCCTCCGGGCTCTGCAGGAGACCGGGACGGTCACGGCGGCGGCCGCCGCACTGCGGATGACGCCGTCGGCCGTCTCGCAGCAGCTGTCCGCGCTCTCCAAGCAGGCCGGCACCCCGGTGATCGAGGCACAGGGCCGGGGCGTCCGGCTGACCGGTGCCGCCCACGTCCTGCTGCGCCACGCCGACGTGGTCTTCGCCCAGCTGGAGCGCGCCGGAGCCGAGCTGGAGGGCTACACGCAGGGCGAGGCCGGCGAGGTCCGGGTCGGCGCCATCGCCACGGCCATCACCCGGCTGGTCGTCCCCGCGTCCCGGCTGCTGCGCCAGGACTTCCCGCGGATCACCCTGTCGGTCCGGCAGGCCGAGGCCGCCGAGGTCTACGAGCAGCTGGCGGGCGGCGACGTGGATCTCGCCGTGACGCTGGCGGTGCACGCGCCCTCGGCGCGGGACCCGCGCTTCCACCGGATCGTGCTGCTCACCGATCCGCTCGACGTGGCACTGCCCGCCGGCCACTCCTGGGCGGCGCGGCCGGGCCTGCGGCTGGCGAACCTGGCCCAGGAACCGTGGATCTTCGGCAGCAGCGGCCCCTGGCGGGAGATCACCCTCGCGGCCTGCGCCGACGCGGGATTCGTCCCGGAACAGGCGCACGCGGCGACCGACTGGTCGGCGATCCTCGCCATGGTCGCCGCGGACCTCGGGGTCGCCCTGGTACCCCGGATGGCGACGGTGGGGGAGCGGCAGCACGTCGCGATCCGCCCGCTCGACGCCGACCGGCCACGCCGCCACGTGGTGGGCGTGGTGCGCAGCGGATCCGAGGACGGGCCGCTGCTGCGGCGGGTGATCCGGGTGCTGCGGCAGGTGGCGGAGGAGCCCGCGGTGCCCGTGGACGCCGGCTAGAAACGTTCAGTTGAACTGAAAGTATGGTTCAGAAACTTTCGATGGACGTGAACGGTGTCGTCGGCTCACAGTAGAGGTATGACGACATCAAAGACGCCTTCCGGCACCTCTTCCTCCGCCCTGTCCTCGACTTCGTTCACCGGTGATGCGCGGCCGTTCGGTGGGGGTGATCCGTATGGGGATTACCGTCGTGCGGAGTTGCCGTTCACGGATCTGGTGGATCTGGCGGATCGGCGGTTGGGTGCGGGGGTGATCGCGGCGAATGACGAGTTCTTCGCGGAGCGGGAGAATCTGCTGATCCCGGAGCCGGCGCATTTCGATCCGGAGCACTTCGGGCACAAGGGCAAGATCATGGACGGCTGGGAGACCCGCCGCCGCCGGGGCACCGGTACGGATGCCCCGCATCCGGTCGACGCGGACCACGACTGGGCGCTGATCCGGCTCGGCGCGCCGGGTGTGATCCGCGGGATCGTCGTGGACACCGCGCACTTCCGCGGCAATTACCCGCAGTCGGTGTCGGTCGAGGCGACGGCGCACTCACTGTCGGCGTCGCCGCAGGATCTGCTGGCGGAGGGCGTGGAGTGGACCACGATCGTGCCGCGGACCCCGGTGGGTGGTCATGCGGCGAACGGGTTCACGGTGGAGGTGGATCGCCGGTTCACGCATCTGCGGCTCAACCAGCACCCGGACGGTGGTGTGGCCCGGTTGCGGGTGTACGGGGAGGTGGCGCCGGATCCGGGGTGGTTGGCGGAGCTGGGCACGTTCGACCTGGTGGCGTTGGAGAACGGCGGCACGGTCGAGGACGCGTCGGACCGTTTCTACTCCTCGCCGGTCAACACGATCCTGCCGGGGCGTTCGCGGAAGATGGATGACGGGTGGGAGACGCGTCGTCGTCGGGACAAGGGCAATGACTGGGTGCAGTACCGGTTGGTGGCGCAGGGTGTGATTCGTGCGGTGGAGATCGACACCGCGTATTTGAAGGGGAACTCGGCGGGCTGGGCGGCGTTGTTCGTGCAGGACGACGGTTCGGATGAGTGGACGCAGTTGCTGCCGCGGACCAAGCTGCAGCCCGACACGGTGCACCGTTTCCTGGTGAACCCGGTTCCGGCCACCCGGGTGCGGATCGACATCTTCCCCGACGGCGGCATCTCCCGCCTGCGCCTGCACGGCTCCCTGACCACCCGCGGAGCCGAACAACTCACCACCCGCACCGAAGAAATCAGCTGACTGATGTGAGTGAAGCGGTGGCCGTCACGCACAGGGCGGCCACCGCCTCGTCAGGTCGGAATCCCCGTGGGGATCACTGCGCGCCGAAGAGCTTCAGCAGCTCGTCCTTGCCGAACATACGGGCCGTGTCGATGGCGTTGGGCGTGCCGGCGGACGGATCGGCGCCACCCGCCACCAGCGCGTGGACGACCGCGTCCTCGCCCTTGAAGACCGCTCCGGCCAGCGGGGTCTGGCCCTTGTCGTTGGGCCGGTTCGGGTCGGCGCCGCGCTGCAGCAGGGCGGCGACGGCGTCGGCGTGCCCGTGGTAGGCGGCGAGCATGAGCAGCGTGTCGCCCCGGTCATTGGTGAGATTCGCGGGGACGCCAGCGTCCACATACGCGGCGAGGGTCGCCGTTCCGCCCTCACGGGCGAGGTCGAAGACCTGGCCGGCCAACTGCAGCACCTCGGGGTCGTGCGCGGGCTCGGTGTCGGGATTCGCTTCCGTCATGCGACCACCCTACGTGGCGATCACCGTGCACGGCCTGTCGTGGAACGCGACGGTTTCCGGACGGTCCGGGACGTCTCCCGGACCGTCCGGGAAGCTCGCCGGGACGGTCGGGGACGGTCCCGGGCAGTCGATCTTCTGACCGATTGCGTGGGCTTTGCCCAACCCTGACCGAGGCAGGGCCTGTTCAGCGGCGCCGTAACCCTGTTCCATGGTCATCAGACGGCCGCCTGTTCCCCGGCGGCCCCGCGTGACTGGATGAGGTGGCCTTGGCTACGACCGTGCGACGTATCGCTGTGACCATCCCGGCTGCCCCGATCGGCCCCGAGAACCCGCTGCCCGCGCTGCGCGCCCTCGACGAGGTGCACCAGCTCGATCCGCGCGAACGCGCCGGACTCCCGGCCGACATGGCACGCCAGGTCGGTTACGCGCCGCTGCACTCCGTCCTGCCGGTACGGCTCCTCGACGGGTACGGCCGCGAGCGCGCCCCCGCCGAGTTCGAGGCCGTCGTCATCGAGAACGACCGGGTACGTGCCACCGTCCTGCCCGGTCTCGGCGGCCGGCTGCACTCGCTCGTGCAGAAGGCCACCGGCCGTGAGCTGCTCTACCGGAACCCCGTCGTCCAGCCGGCCGACTTCGGGCTGGCCGGGGCCTGGTTCTCCGGCGGCGTGGAATGGAACCTCGGGGCGACCGGACACACCACCCTCACCTGCGCGCCCCTGCACGCCGCCCGCGTACCCGCCCCCGACGGCGGCGAGATGCTGCGGCTGTGGGAGTGGGAGCGGCTGCGGGACCTGCCGTTCCAGATCGACATGTGGCTGCCGGAGGACTCCGACTTCCTGTACGTGGGCGTCCGGATCCGCAACCCGCACCACCGCACGGTGCCGGTCTACTGGTGGTCCAACATCGCCGTCCCGGAGACCGACGGCACGCGCGTGCTCGCCCCCGCCGACGAGGCGTGGCACTTCGGCTACGCCCGCTCGCTGCGGCGCGTACCGGTGCCCGAAGGGGACGGTACGGACGTCACGTACCCGACCCGGTCCGAGCACCCCGCCGACTACTTCTACGAAGTAGCGGACGGCAACCGCCGCTGGGTCACCGCCCTGGACGACGCCGGCCAGGGCCTCGTCCAGACCTCGACCGACCGGCTGCGCGGCCGCAAGCTCTTCCTCTGGGGCAACGGGCGCGGCGGCCGCCGCTGGCAGCAGTGGCTCACCGAGCCGGGCACCGGCGGCTACCTGGAGATCCAGGCGGGCCTGGCCCGTACCCAGCTGGAGCACATACCGATGGAGGCGGGCGCCGAGTTCTCCTGGCTGGAGGCCTACGGTCCGCTCGCCGCCGACCCGGCCGCCGTCCACGGCGACGACTGGACCGCGGCCCGCGCCGCAGTCGAGGACCGGCTGGAGAGCGTCCTGCCGCGCGCGGACGTCGACGCCGCCTACGCCGCCTGGCTGCCGCACGCGGACACCGAGCCGACGGACGTCATCGCCACCGGCTCGGGCTGGGGAGCGCTCGAGGTCGAGCGGGCCCGGTTCGCGCTGCCGGGTACACCGTTCGACCCCGCGACGCTGGGCGCGCAGCAGAAGCCCTGGCTGGAGCTGCTGGTCGCCGGCATGTTCCCGAGGCCGGCGGCGGACGCGCCGCCCGGCCCCGCGCTCGTGGCGCCGGAGTGGCGCGAGCTGCTGGAGGCCGCGGACACCTACGACGGGAACGAGTGGTACCGGGACTACTTCCTCGGCGTCGCCCAGTGGCACGCGGGCGACCGCGCCCAGGCCATCAGGAGCTGGGAACGCTCCGCCGCGCAGCACGAGACCTGGCCGGTGCTGCGCTGTCTCGCCGTCGCCGACCAGGAGGACGGCCACCTCGAACGGGCCGCCGACCGCTTCCTGGCCGCCTCCGACATCGCGCACCACGAGGTGCTCGACGACGACGCCTGGTGGGCGGCCTCGGCCGGGCTCGCCCGGGAGGCGGTCACCGCGCTGCTCGCGGTCGGCCGCGCCGACGACGCGGCGTTCGTCCTGGACGAGCACGTACCGGGTCACGCCGGGCGTGGCCGGTTCCGGCTGCTGGAGGCACAGGTGCTGCTCGCGCAGGGCGATGTGCCGGCCGCGCGGGCGATCTTCGACGCGGGTTTCGTCGTCGACGACCTCCGCGAGGGCGAGGAGTCGCTCAGCGACACCTGGTACACCATCGCGGAGCGGCTGATCGCCGGCGACGGCCCGGTGACCGCAGACATCAAGCAGCGGGCGCGCGCCGAGCACCCGCTGCCGGAGGCGTACGACTACCGGATGCGTCCGGCGGCGGAGCTCTGACGGTGCGAGGACACCATCAGTCCCGTTGGGTCCGCTCGTAGGAGTCGATGAGGGCCGTCAGTTCGGGGATCGTGAGCTCCCCGGGCCGGCGGCCCTCGCGGGCGAACGCGTTGGCGATCCGCTGGAGCGCCGCGTTGACCGGAGTGTCGATGCCGGCCATCCGGCCGAGCAGCACGATCTCCCCGTTGAGGTAGTCCGCCTCGATGGAGCCCGAGCCCCGCGTGAGGCTCTGCCACGACGAACCGCCGCCGCGGGTCACTCCGTTGAGGGGCTGGAGCTGGATGCGGTCGCCCCGGGCCGCCGTCTGCTCGGCGTCGCTCGCCCGGTCGATACCGGCCGCGTCCAGCACCGCTTCGCACTCCGCGACAGCACGCCGCAACACGTCGTGGGCGTCGTCGCCGTCGAGCGGGCCGCAGGTGGCTTCCAGCGCGTTGGCGAGGTTCTTGAGCAGCTTGCCGTACTTCCAGCGCATCACATCGGGCGGTGTGGGCGCGTCGAAGCCCGACTCCTTGAGATCCGTGGCGATGCGCTCCGCCAACGGGTCGGCCCCCGATGTGCCCGTCGCTCCCGCCGGGAAGCGGCCGATGTGCAGAATGCCGGTCAGCGGCGCGCACGACGCCTCGATCGACCCGGGCTCCAGATAGCTGGCCGGCAACCAGACACACATCCCGTACACCCGCCGGAACCGCCGCAGCGCGAGCCGCTCACCCGCGACCCCGTTCTGCGCACACACCACCGGCAGCCGATCGCTCGCCGTACCCCCGCCCACGACCGGCCGCCCGGCCCACGCGTCCAGCGCCGCGACGCTGTCCTGTGTCTTCACGGCGAGCACCAGGACGTCGTCCGCGCGTAGTTCGAGGGCCTTCGGCCCGTCGACGACCGGGATCGGCAGCTTGAGCGACCCGCTGGGCAACGTCAGCCGCAGCCCGCCGTCCCGCAGCGCCTCGTAATGCGCACCCCGCGCAACGAGGACGACCTCCCGGCCGCTGTCGAAGAGCCTGCCGCCAATGGTTCCGCCGATCGCGCCGGCACCGATGATGATGTATCGCACCGTCCGAGACTCGCACACACGTCAAGTCTTCTCGCAGGGTGGGCGCCGGCCGTCGCGCCGGTCCAAGAAATCGCTGGCCGAGGCGGCGTTCCGGCAGCCAGAGTGGTGCCAGGAGCCCGCGTTCGCCGGCTCCTTGACGAACGGCGGGGGAGGGTTGCCGCATGTCCACGCTGCGTGTGAGCGCCGAGCGGCTGACGATCCACGAGCACCCGAACGCGGACGCGCTGGAGCTGGCGCAGGTCGGGCTCTATCGGGCGGTCGTGGCGAAGGGGGCCTACCGGACGGGTGAGTTCGCGGTGTACATACCCGAGCAGGCCGTGCTGCCGGACGCGCTCATCGGGGAGCTGGGGCTGACCGGCAGGCTTGCGGGGTCGGCTGCGAACCGGGTGCGGGCGGTGCGGCTGCGCGGTGAGCTCTCGCAGGGCATCGTGTGCCGGCCGGAGGCTCTCGCGGGCACGGATCTGGAGCAGGCCGCCGCTGACGGGGAGGACTTCGCGGAGCGGCTGGGCATCGTCAAATGGGTGCCGCCGATCCCGGTGTCGATGAGCGGCGACGTCGAGGCCGCGCCGGATCTGCTGCCGTGGACCGACATCGAGAACCTCAAGCGCTATCCGGACATCTTCGCGCCCGGCGACCAGGTGGTGATCACGGAGAAGCTGCACGGCACCGCCTGCTGCTTCAGCTACTTCGCGGACACCGGCCGGATCCAGGTCACGTCCAAGGGCCTGGGCTCGCAGCGGCTGGCGCTCCAGGAGGCCGACGGCAACCTGTACTGGCGCGCCGTGCGCGGCCACGGCCTGCCCGCCGTCGCCGCCCGGCTCGCGGCGCGGCTCGACGCGTCCCGGGTCGGCATCTTCGGTGAGGTCTACGGGGCCGGCGTGCAGGACCTCGGGTACGGGGAGGACGGCCGGCGCGACGTCCCCGCCTTCGCGGCCTTCGACGTGTCGGCCGAGATCGACGGCCAGGTCCGCTGGCTCGATCCGCACGAACTGCTGGCGGGCGAGCTGCCGCTGGTGCCCGTCCTGTTCAGCGGCCCCTTCGATCTGGACACGGCGCTGAAGCTGGCCCAGGGCGCGGAGACGGTGTCGGGGCGCGGACTGCATGTGCGCGAGGGCGTCGTGGTGCGGACCGCCGACGACCGTTACAGCCCCGTGGTCGGCGGCCGGGCCATCGCCAAGGTCGTCAGTGACGCCTATCTGACCCGCAAGGGCGGCACCGAGTACGAGTGAGAGCGTGCGACGCGTGGGACCGCGCCCGTCAGCCGTCCAGGCGGGCGCGGAGCCGGCGCTTCGCGTCCGGCCATTCGTCCGCGAGGAGCGAGAAGAAGACGCTGTCACGCCAGGTGACACCGTCCGACCGCAGCCGGTGGCGGCGCCAGACCCCCTCGTGCTGCGCGCCCAGCCGCAGGATCGCCTCCTGGGAGCGGGTGTTGAGCAGATCGGTCTTCCACATGATGCGGCCCATGCCCAGGTCCTCGTAGGCGTAGGTCATCAGGAGCAGCTTCGTCTCGGTGTTGACCGGGCTGCGCCAGTAGGCGCGGCCGTACCAGGTCCAGCCGATCTCGAGCCGCTCGTCGACCGTGCTCACCTCGTGGAACGTCGTCCAGCCGACCGCCCGGCCGCTGCTGAGCTCGATCACGGCGTAGGCGACACCGCCCGCCTCCCGGCTCTGCGCGCAGACCGTGATCGCGAGATCACGCAGCTCGTCCTCCGTGCGAGGCGGTTCCGCGGGCAGCCAGCGCCACACCTCCTCGTCACCGCCTCCGGCGGCGAACAGATCCGGCACATGTTCCGGGCCGAGCGGTTCGAGCCGGACGAAGCGGCCGGTCAGGACGGTGGGTGAGGGCGACTTGGCAACCATGCACGCACCGTAACCACAGCCCGCTTGGTCCGGCCAGCCGGTTTTGGATCCTGGACGGCATGTTCCGTCCCTCGGTGGGGTACGCGGGAGGTTCAGTCGCCGAAAGGACTCGTAGCCATGACCGACATCCATTCCAATGGCGCCCTGCCCCCGGCGCAGCAAGCCCTCCACGAGATCGCCCAGGGCGGCGAGAACGTGATCGCCCTGAGCACCCTCGCCCTCAGTGACGTGCTGCTTCCCGTTCCCGGCGGGCCCGGCGACCCCGACCCCGACGCCCCGGAACAGCAGGACCCCGCGGCGCCGCAGGGGATCCAGCTGCCGGTGTACGAGCAGGAGGACGGGGTCAAGCTGGTGCCGGTGTTCACTTCCGAGGAGCGGATGGCGCAGGCACTGCCGGGTACGCACCGCTACCGGCTGGTGCCGCTGTCCGCCCTCAGCGGCAGCTGGCCGTCCGACGAACTCACGCTCTCCATCGACACCGGCTCCCCGGACGCCCTGAGCATCGCGGGCCCCGGGGTGCGGGCGCTGGCCGCCCTGTCGGGCTCGGGGCCGGGCTCGGGACCGGCTTCATGACCCGGATGCGGCGGGCCGGGGTCGCGACGGCCCCGGCCCTGCCTGTCATCCCGTCGCCCGCCGTCCCGTCGCCCGCCGTCCCGGCGGCTCACGGCCGGTAGACCACCAGGGCACTGGGCAGCTTGCCCAGCAGCAGTTCCGAGGGCGCGGGGACCACCTCGCCGTCGTAGGCGAGACGGCTGCCCGCGGCCAGGCCGCGGATCCGCAGCCGGCGCAGCTTGGCGGCGGAGTACACGGGGGAGCGGGTGAGGAAGCCGGTCACGGCGGCCCCGAGCAGCCGTGTGCGGGCGAACGGGCCGCCGTCCACGATGCGTACGTCCAGGATCCCGTCGTTCAGATCGCGGCGGCGCACCGGCGCGAGCCCCACGCTGGAGTACTCGCAGTTCCCGGCGAAGATCAGCCAGACCGACCGGCGGCGCCCGTTGATCTCGACGTCGACCGGCTCGGACGTGCGCAGCACGTGCACCGCCGCCAGCACGCTCGCCGGCCAGCTGCCCACCCGCCGCGACCAGCGCTCGCGGATGCGCACCAGCTCCGGGTACGAGCCGATGCTGAAGGTGTTCACGAAGGGGACGGCCTCGGCGCCGCCCGGGGTGTCGTACGAGGTGTACGTCGCCAGGTCGACGGCCGACGCGGTTCCCGCCACGACCGCCGCGGCGGCGTCCTCGACCGTTTCGATGCCGAGGTCGAGCGCGAAGTGGTTGCGCGTTCCGCCCGGGAAGACCACCAGCGGAAGGCCGTGCCGCAGGGCGATCGACGCGGCCAGCGTGACCGTTCCGTCGCCGCCGCACACCCCGAGCGAACCGTCGTGCTCGACTGCCTGCCGGGCGGCCTTCTCCAGCAGTTCCGCCAGGTCGTCGTCCTCCGAGCGCTCCGCTACCACGGCCTCCGGCAGCGCGGCGCGGATCCGGTCGGCGGGCGGGTTGAGGAACGCCGGCGGCCCCGATGCCTCGTTGACCACGACGAACAGCCCGCGCCCCGCCGGCAGCGAAGGGGCGTTGACGTCAGGGCCCACGTCGGCGGCCGGCCCGTTCGAGGTGGGGATCAGCGCCCGCACCGCGAGGGCGGCTCCCATGCCGAACGCCGCACCGGCGACCACGTCGCTCGGGTAGTGCACCCCCGTGTAGACCCGGGAGAACGCCACCGAGGCGGCGATCGGTGCCACCACCGTGCCCCAGCGGCCCGACTCCATGAGGACCCCGGTCGCGAAGGCGGCCGCCGAGGCCGCGTGCCCGGAGGGGAAGGAGGTCGTGAAGGGCTGGTGCCGCAGCCGGCGTATCACCGGGACGGATTCCAGTATCGGACGCGCCCGGCGGACGGCCCGTTTGCCCACGGTGTTCACCGTCGCGGAGGCCAGCGCCAGCGACCCCACACCGCGCAGGGCCGCGCGCCGGCCGGGCTTTCCGCCGACCGCGGCGATCCCGGCGGCCACCCCGAACCACAGCAGCCCGTGGTTGGCGCTGCGGCTCAGCCGGGGCAGCACGGGCTCGGCGCCCGGCCAGCGATGGCTGGCGACCTGATGGAACAGCTTGTGGTCCCACGTCTTCAAGGAGTGGGCCCTGGCGCGTTGCTTCATGCGCTAGCGGCTACCCGGGCAGCGGCCATCGATACCACCCCGCTCGCCTAGGATGCCCGGGTGGCTGATGATCGAATAGACCTGGTGATCTTCGACTGCGACGGCGTCCTGGTGGACAGCGAGCGCCTCGCCGTCCGCGTCGACGCGTTGATGCTGGCCGAACTCGGCTGGCCGCTGACCGAGGCCGAGATCGTCGAACGGTTCGTCGGCCGCTCGCACCGCGACATGACCGCCGCGATCGAGCAGCAGCTCGGCCGGCCGCTCCCCGAGGGCTGGTACGACCGCTACCGGCCCTGGTACCGGTCGGCGTTCGAGGCCGAACTGACCGCCGTGGACGGCATCACCGAAGCCCTCGGCCTGATCACCCTCCCCACTTGCGTCGCGTCCAGCAACACCCACCCGGGACTGCGGCACTCGCTCGGCCTCACCGGCCTCCACTCCCGCTTCGAGGGCCGGATCTTCAGCGCGTCCGAGGTCGAGCACGGCAAGCCCGCCCCCGACCTGTTCCTGCACGCGGCCCGCGCGCTGGGCGCGGACCCGGCCCGCTGCGTCGTGGTCGAGGACAGCCGCTACGGCGTCGAAGCGGCCCGCGCGGCGGGCATGCGCGCCTTCGGCTACTACGGCGGGCTCACGCCGCGGGCCTGGCTCGAAGGGCCGGGGACGGTCGTCTTCGACGAGATGCGCGACCTGCCGGAACTCCTGCTCGGCGGCTTCTGAGGGAGCCGCTCGCGAGCGGGAACCGTGCCGCACCCGAGTCGGACCCGAGGCGGCTCCGAGCCGCTCACGGTCGGATCGGGAGGAACCCGGCCCCGGCGCAAACGGGTGGGCGGCGTGGCGGGAGGGCATGGCACTCCTGTGGCGCGCGCGCCGACTGGGAAGGTGGCCGCAGCCACTGACCCACCGGAGGCACGGATGCAGGGGACGACCCCGTACGACCTCAGGCCCGATCCGGGGCTGCCCGTCCCCGCGTACTGGACCGCGCACCTCGTGGGCGGCGGCGGGCCGGAACCGGCCGGCGGCAGCCCGGCGGTGCGGCAGGCGGCGGCCGGGTACTGGGGGCGCCGCGGGCTGTGGACCGATCCGGGGCGCATCGTGGCCGCGGCCGGCGCCGAGCCGCTGCTCCTCGCGATCCTGGCCGCCACCGGCGGCGGCCTGGTGCTCGCCCGGCCCTCCGCCGCCGGGCAGGCGCCCGTCGCCCGGCTGCTCGGCCGCGAGGTGTTCGCCGTACCGACGCCGGCGGAGGGCGGCGGCGCGCCGGACCCGTTCGCCCTGCTGGAGACCGTCCGCCGGGCGCGGACGGAGGGCGCCGACCCGCGGGTGCTCCTGCTGTCGCCGGCGGACGACCCGACCGGCACCGTCACCTCGCCCGAACTGCTGCACGAGAGCTGTGAGGCGGCCGCCGAGGCGGGGCTGATCGTGGTGTCCGACGAGACCTACAGCGACACCCGCCACGACCCCGGTACGGTCCTGCTCAGCCCCGCCGAGATGCTTCCCGAGCGGACGATCGTCCTCACCGACCTCGGTGGATCCCTCGCGCCCACCTGCTGTCCGGTCGCGCTGGCCAGGTTCCCGGACTCCGACGAGGGCACCGGACTGCGGGAGCGGGTGGCGCGGGTCTGCGCCGAGTTGCGGTCCGTCCTGCTGGCGCCGGTCGCCTCGGCGGCGGCGTACGCCCTGACCGAACCGGACGACGTACGCGCCCACACCGCCGCCGCGAACCGGCTGCACGCGGCCGTCGGGGCCGGCGCGTACCGCGCGGTCACCGCCGCCGGCGCGCTGTGCCGGCCGCCCCAGGCCGGCTTCCAGCTCTACGCCGAGCTGACCTCGCACGACACCCACGACCTCCCCGACGCGCCCGCCCTCGAACGCCATCTCTCCCTGCGGCTGGGCCGGCGGGTCCTCGGCGGCCACCGGTTCGGCGACGACCCGGCCGCGCTCCGGGTCAGGATCGACACCGGCCCGCTGCACGGCGGCACCGACCAGGAGCGGCGTGCGGCTCTCGACGCGATCGATCCGCTGGAAGTCCCACACGTATCCCAAGCGTTGACAGAACTCGAGGCGGCCTTCACCGAACTGACGGCCGGCTGAACTACGGTCGGTGACCGGGGGCGCGTCCCACCGCGCCCGTCCGAGCCCGCGCCGCCAACGGATGGGAGACTCGATGACCGATCAGACCGAGCGCGCCCTCGCCGAGCCACGTCCGCTCGGTGAACGCCGCGTATGGCCCAGATCCTTCGCGGACCGCCTCACCGCCCCGCTCCCCGGGTTCCGCGAGATGGCCAGAACCCTGCGCGAGGGGGGCCTGCGCCCCACCGCCGAATCGCTCGCCACCGTCCCCGGACTGCCCGTGGAACCCGGCCCGCTGCCGGACGTCGACGCCGACACCGTGGCCGTCACCTGGGCCGGGCACGCCAGTTGGGTGCTGCGGATCGGCGGGCTCACCGTCCTCTCCGACCCCGTCTGGTCGGAGAAGATCCTCGGCACCCCGGCCCGCGTCACCCCCGTGGGTGTCGCCTGGGACGAGCTGCCACACATCGACGCGGTCGTCATCAGCCACAACCACTACGACCACCTCGACGCGCCTACCCTCAAACGGCTGCCGCGCGACACCCCGCTCTTCGTCCCCGCCGGACTCGCCCGCTGGTGCCGCCGCCGCGGCTTCACCCACGTCACGGAACTCGACTGGTGGGAGGCGGCGGAACTGCGCGGTGTGCGCTTCGACTTCGTGCCCGCGCACCACTGGAGCAAGCGGACCCTCACCGACACCTGCCGTTCGCTGTGGGGCGGCTGGGTGCTGTCCGACCGGAACGGGCAGCGCGTCTACTTCGCGGGCGACACCGGCTACGGCCACTGGTTCACCGAGATCGGCCGCGCCCACCCGGGCATCGACCTGGCACTGCTGCCGATCGGCGCGTACGACCCCCGGGCGATGCTCAGCCCGGTCCACACCGACCCGGAGGAGGCCGTCCAGGCCTGCCTCGACCTCGGCGCCGCCGCCATGGCGCCCATGCACTGGGCCACGTTCCTGCTCTCCGCCGAGCCGCCGCTCGAACCGCTGGCGCGGGTGCGGGCGGCCTGGGCCGCCACCGGACGTCCCCGCGAGGGGCTCTGGGACCTGCCGGTCGGGGCCTCGCGGGTCCTGAGCCGCGAGCCGTAGCTGACTGCCTGTATTCGCTACTCGCCGGGCGGGCCGGCCTTCCGTCCCGTCCGGCGCCACACCTGCGGCACCAGCGCGACGAGGAAGGCGATGCCCACCGCGAGCGCCACGCCCTGCCACGGCTCGGGGAAGAGCGAACCACCGACGATCCCGATCAGCTGGTACGCGGCGGCCCACGCCAGACAGGCCGCGATGTCACCGCGCACGAAACGGCGCAGCGGCAGCTCGCCGAGCAGACAGGCCACCATCACCGGGATCCGGCCGGCCGGGATCAGCCGGGACAGCACCAGGACCGCTACACCGTGCTCGTCGAGCTGCCGCTGCGCCTTGGCCAGATGGTCCGGATCCGCCCGGCTCTGCAGGCGGCGCAGCCAGCGCGAGCCGTTCCTGGAGCGGATTCCGCGCTGCCCGAGCCAGTACAGGCCGACGTCGCCGATGAACGCGGCGAGCGCCGCCACCCCGAAGACCAGCACGAGCGCGAACGGAGACTTCTGGTGGAAGGCGACCACGGCCGCGCCGCTGACCAGCGCTCCGGTCGGGATCACCGGCACCAGCGAGCCGAGCACCACCAGCAGGAAGAGCGTGGGATAGCCGACCGCCTGCCGGGTGGTCTGCGAGGTGGTGGACGACGCCGTCTCCGCGAGAAAGCGGATCACCGCGCGGCCGCCAGCCGTACGCTCTCGCCGTGCTCCAGCCGGTGCACGGCCACCTCCGGCGCGAGCACCGCGGCATGCCGGACGAACTCGGTGCCCGGGGAGTGGAATTCATGCGGCCGGACCGCGTCCATGCCCACCGGCCAGTACGTTCCGTAGTGGATCGGCACCGCCGCTCCGGGCGCGAGCCGCGCCAGGGCCTGCGCTGCCCGTCCGGCGTCCAGGTGCCCCGCGCCCAGGAACGGGCCCCAGCCGCCGACCGGCAGCAGCGCCGCGTCGCAGGGTCCGACCTCGTCGGCCATCTCGTCGAACAGCCCGGTGTCACCGGCGAAGTACGTGCGGGCCTCGCCGCGCACCACGTACCCGAGCGCCGCGACGCGGTGCGGCCCGTACGGCAGCCGCCGTCCGTCGTGTGCCGCGGGCACCGCGCGGATCGTCAGCGGGCCGACCCGTACCTCGTCGCCCGCCACCACCTCGACCAGGTCGAGGTCCCGCAGCCGCCGCAGCCCCGGCACGGCCTGCGGAGCGCCGCGCGGCACCAGTACCCGCGTGCCGGGCGCGAGGCGGGCCAGCGAGGCGGGATGCAGATGGTCGGCGTGCAGATGGGAGACGACGGCGACGTCCGCGACCGCCGCCTCCGGCGGTGGTACGGCTCCGCGCCGCCGCCGCAGATGCGCGAGCCGGCTCACGAACAGCGGATCCGTCAGCACCCGGACGCCCGAGTCGCGCACGGTCACCGTGGCATGCCCCCACCACGTGATCTCCACCGCCACCGGAACCGTCCTTCCGCCGTGCCCTCGTCCGCCCCTGCCCGCTGTCCCCGACCCTATGCCGATCACCGGGCGGGTGCGGGGGCGCCTACCGGGGTGCCCTCCGCGGTGCCCGCCGAGGTGCCTGCCGGGGTGCCCTCCGCGGTGCCCGCCGAGGTGCCTGCCGGGGTGCCCGCCGGGGGTGGCCTGAGCGGCGGCCGGTGGGCGTTGTGACAGGGTGGACGGCGTGGAGCAGTTTCCCGGAACCGGCGGTACCGGTGACCGGGCCGCGGAACGGACGTGAGGTGAGCTGGGCGTGCTGCGGCGGTGGCGGTGGCGGTCCATGGGGCGGGCCGTCGCGCGGGTGGTGATCGTCTGGGCGGTGTCGGCGGCGACGCTGGCCGTCCTGGCGGGGATCCTGCCCGATTTCAGCATCCAGTCGCCGAAGGGCGACGACCCCCCGCAGATGGCGGTCACGGCCGGGATCGGCGCGGGCGCCTTCGGTGTGCTCAGCGCCCTGGTCTGGCCGGTGCTGGTGCGCGCCCTGCTGATGGTCCCGGCGCTGGTGCTGGGCATGCTGGTCTTCTTCCTCAACGGGTCGCTGCTGCTGATCGCACTGCGGCTCACCCCGCACGGCGAGGTCACCCCCGCGACCGCCGTCGTCATCGCCGCCGTGATGTCGGCGACCTCGTCGGCGACCAGCACCGCGCTCGCGGTGCGCGACGACGAGGCGTACGGACGACGGCTCGCGCGGCTCGCGGGCCGCCGCAGGCCCGAGCGCGGCGCGGCGCGGCGGCCGGCGCCCCCCGGCACGCTCTTCCTCCAGCTCGACGGCGTCGGCCACGACGTACTGCGCGAGGCCGTCCGCCCCTCGCAGCGCGGCGGACGGACCAGACCCCCGGCGATGGAGACCGTCGCCGGGTGGCTGGACAGCAGCCACCGGCTGGTGCCGTGGCGCACCGACTGGAGCAGCCAGACCGGCGCCAGCCAACTCGGCATCCTGCACGGCTCCAACCACGACGTGCCCGCCTTCCGCTGGTTCGAGAAGGACACCGGGCAGCTGATGGTCTGCAACCGGCCCTCCAGCGCAGCGGAACTGGAACGCCGGGCGGTCGGGCGCACCGGCTCGCGCGGCCTGCTCGCCGAGGACGGCGCGAGCCGCGGCAACCTCTTCAGCGGCGGCGCGGACCAGATGGCGCTGGTGATGTCGGCGGCGGCCCGGCGCGGCACCTTCCGCCGCTCCCGGTCCGGCTATTTCGCGTACTTCTCCGACCCCGCCAACGCCGTGCGCACCGCCTGGTCCTTCGTCGCCGAAGTCGCCCGCGAGATCGTCGAGTCGACGGCCTCCCGGCTGCGCCGCGACCGGCCGCGCATCAAACGCGGCGGCCTGTACCCGCTGCTGCGCGCCTTCGCGACCGTCATCGAACGCGACGTCGCCGTCGCCGCGGTGATCGGCGACATGCTCGCCGGCCGCACCGCGGTCTACGCGGACCTCGTCGCCTACGACGAGGTGGCCCACCACTCCGGGCCCCGCAGCCGCGACGCCTTCAAGGTGCTCAACCGGCTGGACCGTTCGATCCGGCTCATCGCCGACGCCGCCCGCTACGCCCCGCGCCCGTACCGGATCGTGCTGCTCTCGGACCACGGCCAGAGCCACGGCGAGACCTTCGCCGACGCGTACGGCCTGACGCTGAAGGAACTCGTCCGCGCCGGCTGCGACCTCCCCGTACCGCGCCGCGCCGGGCGCAGCGTGAGCGGCGCGGAGGCCAGGACCGCGGCTCGCACCGCCCTCCACCGGGACGAACGCGGCCGGCACCCCGAGGAGGAGAAGGAGTGCGCGGGCCCGCCCTCCGACCCGGTGGTCCTGGCCTCGGGCAACCTCGGCCTCGTCACCTTCCCCGACCTCCCCGGCCGCGTCACCCGCGAGGAGATCGACGAGCGCTACCCCACCCTGCTGAAGACCCTGGTGGACCACCCGGGCATCGGCTTCGTCCTGGTCCGCAGCGCCGCCCGGGGCCCGCTCGCGCTGGGCGCGGGCGGCGCGGAACACGAACTCGACACCGGCCGCATCCACATCGCCGACCCCCTCGCCCCGTTCGGCAAGGGCGCCGCCGAAACGGTCCGCCGCACCGACGGCTTCCCGCACGTCGCCGACCTGATGGTCAACTCCTCGTACGACCCCGCCACCGGCGCCGTCCACGCCTTCGAGCAGCAAGCCGGCTCCCACGGCGGCCTCGGCGGCGACCAGAGCCGCCCCTTCCTCCTCTTCCCCGGCACCCTGACCGAACCCGAACACCCCCTGGCAGGCGCCGAAACCCTGCACGACGTCCTGCGCGACTGGCTCGCCGAGCGCCCGGACCAGCCCCTCCCCGAAAACCCGTTTGCACCGGACCTGCCGGAACCGGGAGAGTTGCCTCAACACCAGGGGGCGTAGCTCAGATGGCCAGAGCGCTGGTCTCCAAAACCAGATGTCGCAGGTTCAATTCCTGCCGCCCTTGCCAGTCACTCACTTCCGCGCGAAGATCCCGGAGCCGCGCCAGCGGCTTCCCCGCACCGTCGGCGCATGCGCCGTGTGCTCGCGGAATCGAATGCCACCGTCGGTGTCCGATGGATGGTCGGCGAGCGGCAGCACCCGAGCCCCGCACGCGCCACCCAGGCGCAGGCGAATCTGCTCGGCATCTCGGTCGGTGACATGGTGTTGGAGATCGAGCGCACCTATTACGACACCGAGGGCCGGCCCGTCGAGACGGCGGACATCGTCATCCCGGACGTCCGCTGGGAGATCGCCTATGAGATCGCGATCGAACAGCCGTGGACGAGGTCCGAACAGAGCTCTCGGAGTCGAACGAAGGCGCCCCCTTCCGCCGGAGCGGGAGGGGGCGCCTGTTCGCGTAGGTGTCCAGAGATCTGGTTTGGCGACGGTGACACAACGCGCTCTGCCGTTGAGCTACCGGCGGCTGGGCCGCCGACCGGGAGTCGAACCCGGAACCTCGTCCTCCTGAAGGAAGTAACCGTTGCTTGCGCACCTGGACGACGTCAGTTTAGGCGGAGGGCCGGGGGGCGTCGCAAGGAATTTGTGGCTGGACGGCGGAGGCGATCGCGTGGGCGACCCGGTCCGGCGGGAGGTTCGTGGTGTCGATGGTCTCGGCCGTCCTGCTGAGCCAGGGGCGGGCCGACTCGTAGGCGGTGAGGTGGTCGAGGCGCCATTGGCGGGCGCCGGTCTCCACGGTGTCGGATTCGATCCGGCGGGTGAGGGTGTCCTGGTCCGTGTGGAGGACGAAGTGGCGCACGGGAATTCCCGCGGCGGCGAACCCGGCGCTGAGCTCCGTCCAGTACTGCTCCACCAGGACCGACTGGGGGACGACGAGTACGCCGCCGACGTAGCCGAGGATCTGGGTCGCCGTCTCCACGACCAGGGCGCGCCATGGCCGCCAGTCCTGGAAGTCCTTGACGGGCACGGATTCCAGGACGTGGCGGAGCATGTAGCCGACCTGCTCGGAGTCGAAGATCCGGGCGTTCGGGACCATCGCGGCGAGCTCCTTGGACGTGGTGGTCTTGCCCGCGCCGAAGGTCCCGTTCAACCAGATAATCATGGCGTCGAGCCTAACCGCGTGGTCAGGCGGTGATGCCGCCGTCCAGGACCAGGTCAGCCCCGACGGTGAACCCGGCCTCAGCGGAGGCGAGATGGAGCACCGCGGCGGCGATCTCGTCGAGGGAGCCGGCCCGGCCGGCGGGGACGTCGCGCCGCATGCGGGCCGCCTTGTCGGCGGGGGTCTCGCCGGGGCGGGTGGACATGGGGGTGTCGACGGGGCCGGGGCTGACCGCGTTGATGCGGACGCCGTCGGCGATGTGGTCGAGGGCGGCGTTGCGGGTCAGGGCGCTGACGGCGGCCTTGGCGGCGACGTACGCGGCCAGGTTCGGCACGCGGCCGTGGGCGCCGAGGTTGGAGGAGACGTTGACGATCGCGCCGCCGCCGTGGGCGCGCATGTGGGCGATCTCGTACTTCATGGAGAGCCAAGTGCCGGTGAGGTTGGTGTCGAGGCTCGACCGCCAGTCGTCCTCGGAGATGTCGGCGACCGGGGCGGGAGTCGTCAGGATGCCGACGTTGTTGACGGCGATGTCGAGTCCGCCGAAGCGCGCCACCGTGTCCTCGACCAGGCGCCGTACGTCCTGCGAGCGGGTGATGTCGGCGGTGACGACGGCGGCTTCGCCGCCCTCGGCCTCGATGAGGGCGGCGGTCTCCTTGAGCGGTTCCGCCGTACGTCCGGCGACGGCGACCCTGGCCCCCTCCCGGGCGAAGGCGAGGGCGATGCCCCGGCCGATACCGGATCCGGCACCGGTGACGAGGACGGTCCTGCCGGTGAAGCGTGCGGTCATGACGACAACTCCTTGGTGGTGAGCGGTGCGAGGGGTGTGGCGGGTGGGTTCGGTACGGGGTGTGGGCGCAGGAGCAGCGCTGCGGCGACCGCGGTGAGCGCGTAGCCGATACCGGCGGCGCCGAAAGCGGCCGCGTATCCGGCGACGGGCGTGGAACGGGTGGCGGCCACCGACATCAGTGCGGCGAGGCCGATGGTCGGGCCCAGTTCCATGGCGGTGTTCATGACGCCGGCCGCCAGCCCCGTCCGCCGGTGCGGCACCCCGGCGGTGGCGAGCACGGTGGCGCCCGCGAACGCCGGTCCGGCTCCGGCCGGCAGCAGGAGAAGACCGGGGAGCAGGCCCGGGGCGTACGGCGACCGCGCGTCGAGGCCGGCGAGCAGCAGGAGCCCGGCCGCGCCGAGCGCCAGTCCGCCGGCGGTGACCGCGCGTGCTCCGTACCGCCTGATGAGCGGGCCGGCGGCGCGGCCGGAGCCGACGAGGGCGGCGGCGTACGGGATGAAGGCGGCGGAGGTCCGCAGCGGGGTCCAGCCGCGTACCTGCTGGAGGTAGAGGGAGAGCAGGAAGAAGGTGAGCGCCGTGCCCGCGGCGGTCATCATGATGGCGGCCAGGGCGGTGACGCGCCGGGTGTCGCGGAGGAAGCCGGGCGGCAGCAGCGGTTCGCGGGCCCGGCGTTCGACGAGCACGAAGGCGATGAGGAGGAGCAGGCCGGAGGCCAGCGGAACGAGTACGGCAGCCGACGACCAGGACCGCTCCCCGGTGGCGACCAGCCCGTAGCCGGCCGCTGTGACACCGGCGGTCGCCGTGACGGCGCCGCGTACGTCGAGCGGTGGTGGCGCGGCGGCGCGGGGCGGGTCGGCGGGCAGCAGCCGCGGGGCGAGGGCCAGCCCGGCCAGCGCGACGAGCACCGGGACGAGGAACGTCAGCCGCCAGGAGACCCAGGCCGTCACGGCACCGGAGAACAGGCTCCCGGCGGTCGCGCCGAGGACGGAGAGGCCGCCCCACGTCGCCATGGCCCGGTCGTAGCCGGCGGCGGCCGGGAACAGGGCGCGTACCAGGGCCATCGCGGCTGGAGCGGTCAGTGCCGCGCCGAGCCCCTGCGCGAACCGGACGGCCGTCAGCACGGTGAAACCGGGCGCCAGGGCGCCCGCCGCCGAGGCGGCGGCGAAGACCGACAGACCGACCACCAGCATCCGTCGCCCGCCGTGCCGGTCCACCAGCCGGCCGCCGAGGAGCAGCAGTCCGCTGAAGGAGAGTCCGTACGCGGCGCTGAGCAGCAGGAGTTGTGACGGGTCGAGGCCGAACTCCCGGGCTATCCGGGGGAGCGGCACCATGAGGATCATGATGGTGAAGATGAGTGCGGCCTGGATGGTTCCGAGCAGCGCGAAGCCGTGCTTCGACGACATGTCCCCCTGCGCCTTTCTGGCGTGATACTGGATCGATCATTCTCGAATGGGGGCAGGCAGGAGCCCACTCCGGGCCCGGTCCAGGCCCGGTCGGTCGGACGGTCGGTTGGTCGGTTGGTCGAAGTTTCAGTCGAGGAGGGAGAGAGCCTGTGCCGCCGCGTCCCTGACGCGGGCCGGGTCCTGGCCGGCCTTGCCGACCACCCGCATGCCCTGCATGAGCACCAGCAACAGCCGCGCCAGCGCCTGCGGATCGCGCCCTTCGGGCAGCTCCCCCTGGGCTCCGGCGCGGGTGAGGGCCGAGGCGAGCGCCGTCTCCAGCCAGTCCCAACTGGCCTCGACGCGCCGGGCCGCGACCCGGTCGTGCGGAGCCAGTTCGACCGCGGTGTTGGTGATGAAACAGCCGCGCCGCAGGTCGTCGCAGGCGGACTCCTCCGCGAAGCGCGTCACCACGGAACGGACCGCGGGGAGCGCGGGCCCCGGCTGGGACAGCTCTTCCATCAGGGCCGGGTCGCAGAGCTCGCCGTACCGCTCCAGCGCCCTGACGTACAGCCCGTGCTTGCTGCCGAACGTCCCGTAGATGCTGGCGCGGGCGATACCGAGATGCTCGACGAGGTCGGCCATCGACGTCGCCTCGTAGCCGCGCCGCCAGAACAGCTCCAGGGCCGACTGCAGCGCGGCGTCCGGATCGAATTCCTTGGTCCTGGCCACGGGAACGACGCTACCCGTATCGAGAACGATCGGTCAAGAACGTTCGGTCCCGAACCCTGGGGGTCAGACCTCGAGGCGCAGTCGCAGACGCCGCAGGCCGTCCCCGTTCGTCTCCACCGTTCCGTCCGGCCGCCACCCGAGCCGGGCGTAGAACGCCCGCGCCCGGTCGTTGTGCTCCCACACCCCGGCGAGCCCGGTGAGCACGCCCGTCTCCTGCAGGGACTGGACGTACGCCGCGTGCAGCCGGCCGCCGATGCCGCGCCGCCACTGGCCGGGCCGCACATGGATCTGCGACAGCTCCAGCGCCGTGCCGGGCGCGTCCGACTCCATGGAGAGCACGCCCACCACCTCGCCGTCGGCCTCGGCGATCAGCGTCGTCTTCCCGGGCAACTGGATGGCCCGCGCCCACCCGTTGAACCGCGCGAGCAGCCCGCCCACCGCGTCGGGCTCCGCTCCGGCCGCGGCGCACGCCGCCGTGTGGATGCTCACGACCGCGTCCAGGTCGTCCATCTCGGCAGGGCGTATGCGTACAGGAAGATCATTCATGCTGAATATGACGCAGAACGACGACCATTGGTTCCCCGAATCGAGACCTGGCCGTTACCGGACCGAAGCCTACGCCTCGGCCGGTGCCACCAACCCGCGTCAACCGGGCACCACGAAGCCGCATTCGTACGCGGCGATGACGGCCTGGGTGCGGTCGCGGGCGCCGAGTTTGGCGAGGACTCGGGCGACGTGGGTCTTGACGGTTTCAGGGCCGAGGCCGAGTCGTTCGGCGATCTCCGCGTTCGACAGGCCCGACGCCATCAGGCGCAGCACCTCGGCCTCGCGCTCGGTGAGGCGGTCGCGGAGGGCCTGCGAGGGGTCGACGGGGGCGTAGCGGGCGGCGAGTGCGCGTACGGCTGCCGGGAAGAGCAGGGAGTCGCCGCGGGTCACCAGTCGTACGGCCTGGACGAGTTGGTCCGCTCCGGCGCGCTTCAGCAGGAAGCCGGCGGCGCCCGCGCGCAGCGCCTCGTAGACGTAGGCGTCGTTCTCGAAGGTGGTCACGACGACGATGCGCGGCGGATCCGTCATGGTGCGCACCAGCTGTTCGGTGGCGCGGATGCCGTCGATCTCCGGCATGCGGACGTCCATCAGGACGACGTCCGGGCGCAGTTCGCGCACCAGGGGGATGGCCTCGGCGCCGGTAGCGGCTTCGCCGACGACCTCCATGTCCGGTTCGCTCTCCAGGATCGCGCGCAGCGCCGTGCGCACCATCCGCTCGTCGTCGGCGAGGATGATCCGCAGCTTCATCGGGTCCCCGCCCCCAGCGGGAGGGTGACGTGCAGCCGCCACCGCGATCCGTCGGTTCCCGCCTCGAAGCGGCCGCGCAGTACGGACGTGCGTTCCTCAACGCCCGTCAGGCCGCGGCCGCCGCCCGTTCTGCGGGAGGGAGCTGCCACCACCGGGTTCACCATCTCGATCTCCAACTCGTCGTCCGCCAGCGCGATCCGCAGCCCGACCGGTACCTGTCCCGCGTGCCGCAGCGCGTTGCTGAGGCCTTCCTGCACGATCCGGTACGCCTCGCGCGAGACCATCGGCGGCACCTCGTCGAGGTCGCCCTCGACGGACGCGTCCAGCGGGACGCCCGCGGCCCGCGTCTGCCCGAGCAGGGCGTCGAGGCCGTCGAGGGTGGGGCCCGGGGGAGCGGTCGAGCCGTCGACGTCCTCGCGCAACAGGCCGAGTACGTCGTCGAGTTCGGCGACCGCGCGCCGGGTGGTCTCCTCGATGGCGGCCAGGGCCTGCCGGGCGAACTCCGGATCGCGGTCCAGCACTTTGCGCGCGGCGCCGGCCTGCAGTGTCACCGCGCTCAGCGCGTGCCCCACCGAGTCGTGCAGTTCGCGGGCCAGCCGGTTGCGCAGGGCCAGCCGTAGGGTGCGCTGTTCGGCGGCGGCCAGCCGGTCGACGGGCGTCGGGCCGAGCAGCTCGGGGGAGCAGCGCGCCAGGAGCGCGGCCGCACCCTTGGCGGTGAGTGCGAGCGCGGTCAGCAGGAGCACGGCGGCGAACGGCGCCAGTACGTGGTGGCTGAGGGTGAGCGGGCGGGACCAGGGGAGTTCGTTCTCGCGCAGCCGCGCGGAGAACGGCAGCGCCAGCAGCACCACGGCGGCCGGCGGGACGGCCAGGGTCATTCCGCTGACGATGCCGCCGAGCCCCACGTGCAGCACGAACCAGCAGGACGTCCGGACCCGCGCCGCCCACGTCCGGTCCTCCGAGGGCGCGGGCCCGCCCTCGGGGCCGGCGCCGAGCGCCCGCGCCGCCGACCCCTCCAGATCGCGTACGAGGGGGAAGACCGCGGCGGCGGCCGCCGCGATCGGCAGGGCGAGGGCGAAGGCGCCGAACTGCTGCGCGACCCAGACGCCGCTGCCCTCTTCGGCGTGCGCGGCGACGTTCAGCGCGGTGTTCATCAGCAGGTAGAACGGCATCAACAGCGCGCCGCCGAGGATGAGATGGACCCACCGGAGCCGGGCCCGACGGCCGAACAGCGCGCCGGCCGCCCGGAAGAGCGCGCCGCGCGTCCGGGACGGCACCGGCGTCGGACCGGGCCACCGCTCCCCTGTGGGATCCGGCGCCGTCCGGTCCGTTGCGTCAGCCACGTCGCGGGGTGGCGGTCGCGCCGCGCGCCGCCGCGCGTTCCGCGAGCAGATAGGCGCCGGCGACGAGAACGAGCATCCCGAGGAGCATCTGCACAGCGTAGGTCAGGTCCATGAGCGGGGACGTCCCCGGTTCGCCGGAGTCGTCCGGCGCGACGATCCCGGCCAGCAGCATCCAGCCGCCCCACGCCGCCGAGGCCGCGCCGCCGGTCCAGCCGAGCGCCAGCGGGACCACCAGCCGGGTCCTGCCCGGACGGAAGGCGGCGAGCAGGATCCCGACGGCCCCGAGCACCGCGAACGCGGCGCTGTCGGCCTCGACGATCGCGGTGGTCGTGGTGTGTTCCGCGATCCGGGAGGCGGTGAGGCCGACGGTTCCGCCGCAGGCCCAGACGGTGTGCAGGACGGCGGGCGGCAGCGTGGCGGCCGCGGCGGCCGCCGCCGCGATCCGCAGGACGGGCCGGGTGGGGCTCGCCATGAGGTCCGCGGTCCGGCCGCGCAGCAGCGGGCCCCAGCGGTCCTTCGCGTAGAGCACGAACAGGGTGCCCAGGGCCATCCCCTGGATGCCGAACCCGGTGTAGACGACGCCGAACACCCACTCGTCCAGCCAGGGATCCCCCGGGGGAGTGCTCCGGCTGCCGGTGATGAGGGAGAGAGCGGTCTGCAGTGGGAAGGCGACGACGATCGGGGCGATCAGCCCCGTCGCGATCCAGCCGGGCAGAACGAGCAGCCAGGCCGGCAGGCAGCGGCCCCAGGGGCGGGTCAGCGCGAGGGCGAGCGCGACGACGGCGAGGTCCATCGCGACGGTCAGGACGTTGACGGCGTAGAAGGAGCTGTCCTCCAGGCTGCCGCGCAGCGAGCTGCCGGCCGGGATGCCGACGGTGCTGCCGGAGAGCCAGGCGATCTTGAGCGTGAGATACGGGAGGCAGGCGGCGATGGCCACGGCCCGCAGGACGCGGCGGGCCGGCGCGGTCCGCCGCTGCTCAGCGAGGGGCGGGGACGGGTGGTCGAGCGCGGTGGATTCCATACCGTCCACGCTCCCGGCCGGGCGTGGCCGCCACGTCCGGCCGGAAGACGATCCGCATCCCCAGAACGGGGGACCCGCCTGCCCGCGGCAATCGTCAACCAAGGGTTGACGCCTCGCAATCGTCAACCTAGAGTTGACGCATGACGGGACACCCAGTACGACTCGACGACCTCATCACCCACGTCAAGGAACGGCACCCGGACGGCGACCCGCTGCAGAACCTCTCCGACGCGGTGACCCTGGCGGAGCACGTCGGCGAAGTCGCCGACCATCTGATCGGCCACTTCGTGGACCAGGCCCGCAGGGCCGGCGCCTCCTGGACCGACATCGGCCAGAACATGGGCGTCAGCAAGCAGGCCGTACAGAAACGCTTCGTACCGAGAACCCCCGACGACCTCGACCTGCCGCTCGACTCCCTCTTCGGCCGCTTCACCAACCGCGCCCGCAACACGGTCAAGAGCGCCCAGGAGGAGGCGCGCACCGCGCTGCACGCGAGCCTGGGCACCGAACACCTCGTCCTCGGCCTGCTCCATGAGCCGGAAGGGCTGGCCTGCCGCGCCATGGTCGAACTGGGCGCGCCGCCCGAGGCGGTCCGCGCCGCCGTCAGCACCCCCGGCGGGGAGACCGAGCCGGTGAAGGGCCATATGCCGATCACCGCCGGCGGCAAGAAGGCGCTGCACCTCGTCCTGCGCGAGGCGCTGCGCCTCGGGCACAACTACATCGGCACGGAACACATCCTGCTGGGCGTCCTCAGCGACGAGCAGGACCCCGCCGCCCAGGCCCTGGTGGGCCTGGGGGTCACCAAGGGCCTGACGGAGGAGTGGGTCGTCGCGACGCTCCACGAACTCTCGAAGTAGCCCGCCGGCGGGCGGACTTCGGAGCCCGCCCGCCCAGGATTCGCCGCCACAGGACCCGCCGGACCGGCCCCGCCCCGGGCCCCGCCGGACCGGCCCCGCTCCAGGACCCGACGGACCGCCCGCGCGGAAGAGGTCGTCAGGCCTCCTTGCCCAGGGTGAGCAGCCGGTAGACGGGGTCGGGGCGCGGGGTGTGCTGGCCCGGCAGTGCGCCCAGGCCCTCGATGACGCCCTGGGCCTGGCGCGGGCTGAACTCCAGGGCGGAGGCGAAGTATCCGGCGCGGATCTTCTCGACCGTCAGCGCCGGGGACCGGCCCTGGCCGTGGCCGGTGAAGGAGGTCTCCGCGCCGGGGCGCAGCCCGTGGCCGGCCGCCCAGCCGACGACGGCCGCGGCCTCGTCGTAGGCGTCCGGGATGAGGTGCGGGGCGAGCAGCGCGTCGATGTCGCTGTCCACCCCGTGTGCCAGGTCCTTGTCGACGGTGGTGAGGAACACCCCGCCGGGCCGCAGCACCCGCGCGCACTCGGCGACGACCTCCGCCGCGTCCGGCAGCAGATGCAGCAGCCAGATGGCGCACACCGCGTCCACGGACCCGGTGGCGAACGGCAGCCGCCGGCTGTCGCCGAGCACCACGGCGGGGCCGACCCGGCCGGCGGCCACCGACGCCATACCGGCCGACGCGTCGACGCCCAGGACCCGCAGCCCCGGTCGGGCGAGCCGCTCGGTCACCAGGCCGGTCCCGCACCCCACATCGAGCAGGGTGCGGGCCCGGTCCGGCACCAGTTGGAGCACGGCACGGGCCGCGGCTTCCGCCCGGGGGACGCCTCCGCGGGTCGCGTCGTACCGTTCGGCTTCTACGTCGTAGTTCAGCACACGGGCAGCCTACGGGGAGTCATCAGCCGGCGAGGAAATCGCGTACTCCCTGCGATACCCCGTCGTCCCCGAGCAGGTCATTGTGCTTCAGGCACCCGGCGTCCGTGTTGACGGCGCCACTGAGCGCGACGCTGCTGTCCGGGTTGATGACCTCGTCGCACTCCGACCAGAACGTCGCGTACTTGACGGCACCCGGCGTCTCGTCGCCCGCCGCCAGCTGGTTCTGCACGTACGAGCCGGGCGACATGTCGCGGCACGCCTGGTCCCAGATCACACAGGCCCACGAGGTGTAGGTGCCGTGGTTCGGGCCGCCGAGGGAGACCCAGTGGTCGACGGTGGCCGTGCCGCCGCGGAACTTGACGTACCAGCGGGTGGTCAGGCTGCCGAAGGAGTGCGCGACCAGGTCGACCTTCGACGCGCCGGTGCTGCTCAGCACGCTGTTGACGTAGTCGGTGAAGCGGCCCGCCAGTACCTCGTTGACCGACTGGTGGGTGTCGTAGCCCCAGCTGAACAGCTCGTTGTCGGAGTACCCGGCGGCCTTGAAGTCGGCGATCATGCCGCCCCACACCCCGGGGTCGGCGTTGTAGCCGTGCACGAAGATCACCGGATGGTGCGCGGGCGGGCCGGCGGGCTGGGCGCCCATCGACGCGGGTGCCGCGCCGAACAGCAGGGCCAGGGCGCCGAGTACGGACAGGAGCACGGTCGATCTGCGACGCATGAGACGCATGAACTGCCTCCTACGAGGTGGGGGGATGAACAGGACCGTGGTGCCGGCCGCTCCTACGGGGTGGGGGAGTAGGAGTACACCGACGTGGAGACCATGCAGATGCCCGGCTGGACGACCTCCGCGCGCAGCGTGCCGGTGCGCGGGTCGAAGTCGATGCCCTCGGACTCGAAGGTGCCGGAGCAGATGCTGCGCTTCGGCAGCTGGAGCAGCGTCGTCACCTGGCCGGTGACCGCGGTGCCGTCCAGCGCGCGCGGGAGGTCGACCTGCACCAGGTCCTTGGCGTCGTCGTCGGAGACGCACACCAGGCGGGTGCCGGAGACGAAGTCGCAGCCCTGGATGTTGTCGACCGCGCGGCTCAGGGTGATCTGCCCGGCCTGCGGGAGCGCGCCGCCGGTGCGCGGGGTGGCCGGGTTGAGCAGCGGCGCGGGGAAGACCTGGAGGCGGTTCTGCGTGCCCCATTCGCCGGAGACCAGCCACTGCGCGTCGGGGGAGACGGCGGCGAACGAGTTGTTCAGCGCCTCTCCGGCGTCGAGTTGGTGCACGTACTCGTAGCGCTGCCCGCCGGGAGTGGTGACGGCGTACATCTTCGACGTCGCGCCGTCCCCGCCCTGGTAGGCGTCGAAGACATGGCCCTGGGCGATGTCCGGGTCGCCGACGTGGTTCCACCCCTTGATGCGCAGGGCGATCGGGATCGAGCCGAGACCCCGGTAGAGCAGCGAGCCGTCGGCGCGGCTGGCCACGCCCTCGCCGCCGGTCAGGGAACCGGTGTACGAGGTGCCGGTCTCGGTCCAGCCGCCGGGGGAGGCGGCCGACGCGGTGGATCCGACGACGGTGAGGGCGATGGCACCGGCCAGTACGGCGGCGGCATGGGGCGGCTTGGCGGTCACTGATCCTCCGTCAGATTGACATCTGGGGGCAGATCGTAGACCGGATGTCCGCACGTATCTACCCTTCGGTAACCATGTCCGCCTAGGCTTCCGCTGCTTCTCCACCCACGTTCACCGGGAGTGTTCCGTGAGACTTGCCCGAGCCGCCACCGCCTGTGCCTTCGTGCTCCTGCTCGGTTCCGCCGCCACCACGCCCGCCGTCGCGTCCCCCGCCGGCACGGCGGACGCGGCGCGCACGGCGCAGAGCCCGCAGGTCCCCCAGATCAAGCTCGTGACCAGCAATGTGATGATGCTGTCGCGCAACCTGTACCCGAACTGGGGGCAGTTGCAGCGCGCCGACCTGATCGCGAACGCGGGCTACACGCAGAACGCCGATGTCGTCATATTCCAGGAGGCGTTCGACAACGCCGCCTCCGACCGGCTGCTCGGCAACGTCAAGGGCCGCTACCCGTACCAGACGCCCGTGCTCGGCCGCTCCACCAGCGGCTGGGACCGCACCGAGGGCGCGTACAGCTCCTGGACGCCGGAGGACGGCGGCGTCGCCGTCGTCAGCAAGTGGCCGATCCTGGAGAAGGTGCAGCATGTCTACGCGGACGGCTGCGGCGCCGATTACTACTCCAACAAGGGCTTCGTGTACGTCGTCCTGAACGTGAACGGCACCCGCGTGCACATCGTCGGCACCCACACCCAGGCCGACGACTCCTCCTGCGGCTCCGGCGAGGCCGCGAGCATCCGGCACGGCCAGGACCAGGAGATCGACGCCTTCCTCGACGCCCGCAACATCCCCGCCGCCGAACCCGTCATCATCGCCGGCGACCTCAACATCGACGCGCACGGCAGCGACTACGCGGGCCTGCTCGCGGACCTCGACGCCGCCGCTCCCGACGCCAACCCGGGCCCCGCGAACAGCTTCGACCCCGTCACCAACTCCGTCGCCCGGGACCGCTACCCGAACGACCCGGCCCAGCGACTGGACCACGCGCTGCTGCGCAACGGCCACGCCCGGCCGGCCCACTGGAACAACCGCGTCGTCGACGAGCACTCGCCGAAGTGGTCGGTCTCCAGTTGGGGCACCACGTACTCGTACACCGACTACTCCGACCACTACCCGCTGGTCGCGGGCGACGTGTAGCCGGCGGCGCCCCTCCGAAGGAGGAGTGGGTGCGGCGGCGGGAAAACCAGTTGTGCGGACCCTCGTTCACCGTCACGCTGGGTAACCAATCACCCCGCCGCTCCACTCACCTCCCCGGAGAGCCCGCACCGTGCAGTCCGCCATCACCGTCACGCCCACCCGTATACCCGAGCTGCTGCTCGGGCTGGCCACCGTGCGTCCGGTGTTCCTCTGGGGTGCGCCCGGGATCGGCAAGTCCTCGCTGGTCAGGGCCTTCGCCGAATCGCTCGGCCTGGAGTGTGTCTCGCTGCTGGGCACCCAGCTGGCCCCGGAGGACCTGATCGGCGTGCCGCAGATCCACGACGGGCGGACGCGCTTCTGCCCGCCCGAGGCCATCGCGCGCGACGAGCCGTACTGCCTGTTCCTGGACGAGCTCAACGCCGCGACGCCCGACGTCCAGAAGGCGTTCTACTCGCTGATCCTGGACCGCCGGATCGGCTCCTACGAGCTGCCCGCGGGCTCCATCGTCATCGGCGCGGGCAACCGGTCCACCGACAACGCGCTCGCCCGCCCCATCGCGTCCGCGCTCATCAACCGCCTCACCCACGTCCACCTGCAGGCCTCCGCGAAGGACTGGCTGGTGTGGGCGGGCGAGAACGGCATCCACCCGTGGGTGACGGAGTACCTCACCGACCGGCCCGACCACCTCTGGTCGAAGGCGCCGAAGACCGAGGAGGCGTTCTCCACCCCGCGCTCGTGGCACATGCTCTCCGATGCGCTGCACTCGTTCGGCCCGACGCTCGACGAGGACACCCTCAAGGTCATCACGCACGGGACGCTCACCCCCGCGCACGCCGTCTCCTTCTGCGGCTACGCGAAGATCGTCCGCAACGCCTACGGCATCGACGCGATCATCAAGGGCGACGCCCCCTGGCCGCGCCGTCTCGAGGACCGCGATCTGCTCTACTACCTCGCCGACGCGTTCCGCGGCCGGCTCGCCAAGGAGCTGCCGGACCGCAAGGAGCACGCCTCCGAGGCCGTCCGGCAGACCGCCTACCGCTCCAAGGCGCTGCTCGTGCAGCTCGCGGAGATCTCCGTCGAGGTCGCCCAGACCGTCATCGCCGACGACATGGACGGCAATCCCGTGCTGCCCGCCTGGTTCCTCGTCGAGGCCGCCCGCGACATGCCGCGGCTGGTCGAGGCGCGCCGGTGAAGGCCCGTGCCAAGCGCCCCGACAAGCAGCGGGAACTGGCCGACGCGGCGTACCTGAAGGGGTGCGCGATCGTCTCCGCGCATCCCGCGCTGTCCGCCCTCGACGTGTCGTTCTGCCGGCTGCCCGCCTGCGAGCACCGTCCGGAGCGCGGCCTGGCCGTGGTCAGCTCCAACGGCACGGTCCACGCCCACCCGTACCGCCGTGCCGAGCCGGGCGCCTGGGCCTGGGCGCTCGCGCACTGCCTGCTGCACCTCGGCTTCGGCCATGTGCCCGCCGCGGCCGGGCCGCGCGAGCAGCCCGACGCCTTCGACCTCGCCGCGCGCTGTGTCGTCGTCAACCGCTTCCTGGCCGCGATGCCCGTCGGGGAAGCGCCGGAACACCTGCCGCGCAGCTGGCCGGACGGCGACGAGGACAAGCTTGCCGAGCGCTTCCGCCGGGACGGCATTCCGCCCGCCTACGCCGACTGCGGCACCGCGGGCCCCGGCGAGCCCGACCAGCTGCTCACCGAGTGGATCTCCTGGCGCGGCTCCCCGCCGGACTGGAGCAACGCCCTCGCCCACGCCCTGACCCGTACGGTGTCGGCCGCGATGGACATGGCGGGCGGCCGTCGCGACACCCTCACCGGGGCCCGGGTGGAGCAGCGGCCCTGGGAGCGCGCGCTCAACTGGTTCGTCTCCTCGTACCCGCTGCTGGGCGGGATCGCCGCGGGCATGACGCTGGTCGCGGACGCCGAACTCGCCCGTGCGCACGGCATCTCCATCGCCGCGGTCAGCCCGGAAGCGGCCGAGATCTACATCAACCCGCTGCTCCGCCACACGGACGAGGAATGGCGCTTCATCCTCGGCCACGAGATGCTGCACGCCGCCCTGCGGCACGGCGAGCGCTGCGGCGGCCGTGACCCGTACCTGTTCAACGTCGCCGCCGACTACGTCATCAACGCCTGGCTGATCGAGATGGACGTCGGCGAGATGCCCGCCGGGCTGCTGCACGATCCCGAACTCCAGGGCCTGTCCGCCGAGGAGGTCTACGACCGGATCGCCACCGACCTGCGCCGGATGCGGCGGCTGGCGACGCTGCGCGGCAAGGGCAAGGGCGACATCCTCGGTGAGCCGCTGCCCCGGCCCGCCCGGCCGGCGGAGTGGGTCGACCTCGACGAGTTCTACCGCCGCGGGCTGATGACCGGCTTCGACCTGCACTCGACGCGCGAACGCGGGCTGCTCCCGGCCGGGCTCGTGGAGGAGATCAACGCGCTCAGCCACCCGCCGCTGGCCTGGGACGCCCAACTCGCCCGCTGGTTCGACGAGTACGTCCCCCGTCCCGAACCGGTCCGCTCCTACGCCCGCCCCTCCCGCCGCCAGTCCTCCACCCCCGACATCCCGCGCGCCGGGCGGTACTTCCCGCCCGAGGAGGTGGCCCGCTGCACCTTCGGAGTCGTCCTCGACACCTCGGGATCGATGAGCAGCACGCTGATCGGCAAGGCGCTGGGCGCCATCGCCTCGTACGCCGCGGCCCGCGACGTGCCCGCCGCCCGCGTCATCATGTGCGACGCGGCGGCGCACGACGCGGGGTACGTCCCGGTCGCGGACATCGCCGGCCGGGTCCGGATCCACGGGCGCGGCGGCACCGTGCTCCAGCCCGCCCTGGACCTCCTGCACCGCGCGGACGACTTCCCGCCGACCGCGCCCGTCCTGATCATCACCGACGCCGAGTGCGACGTGCTGCGCCCGCGCCGCGAACACGCGTACCTGGTACCGCGCGGTGCGGTGCTCCCGTTCACCCCGAAGGGCCCGGTCTTCCGGATGGTGTGAAGCCCACCGCCGGGCCACGCCGGCCGTCCCGGCCGTGAAATGTGGTGCGGTACGGCGGCCGGGGCGGCAGACTCGGCCGGATGGAGACGTATCTGATCGGCGGCGGCTGGGACGAAGCGGCCGCGCCCCTGGTGTACGGGCCCTTCCTCGCCGCGGCGGGCCCCGACCCGGTGGTGGCCTGTCTGCTGATCGACGAGGGCGTCGGGGCGGCCGACTTCGGCCGGTACGAGGCGGTGCTGCGGGACGTGGCGCCCTGCCGGCCCTACCCCGTCCTCGTGCCGCCCGGCGGCGAGCTGGACCCCGCCGCGCTGGACGGGGCGGCCGCGGTGCTGGTCTGCGGCGGCCTGACCCCCGCCTACGGCGACGTCGTCGCCGCGCACGCCGGCCTGCTGGGCTCGGTCCCGTACGCGGGATTCTCGGCGGGCGCGGCCGTCGCCGCGGACCTGGCGCTGGTCGGCGGCTGGCTCTCGGACGGGATCCCGGTCTGCCCGGAGGAGACCGCCGAGGACCTCGACGAGATCACCCTGCGGCCCGGGCTCGGCCTCGTGCGGTGCACCGTCGAGGCCCACGCGGCCCAGTGGGGAACGCTGGCCCGCCTCGTCGAGACGGTGGCCCGCGGCGATGTCGCGGTGGGCGTCGCCATCGACGAGAACACGCTGCTCACGGTGGACGGCGCGCGCTGCGCGGTCTCCGGCCTCGGGCGCGTCCACCTGGTGCGCGCGGGTGAGGCGACGACCGTCCGGTCCTATCGGGCGGGAGAGACGTTCACGCTGTAGCCCCCGCTCCTGCACCTGAACCGGACATGACGATGGCGGCACCCGAACGGGTGCGGCCATCGGAGCATGCGGTCAGTTGACCGTCTCGGGGTCCGGGCCGATGCGGTTGCCCGCGTCGAGACCGGCGAGGGCCGCCATGTCGGCGTCGGTCAGCTCGAAGTCGAACACGTCGATGTTCTCCTTGATCCGGGACGGCGTCACGGACTTGGGGATCACGACATTGCCGATCTGCAGGTGCCAGCGCAGCACGACCTGGGCCGGGGTGCGGCCGAGCCGCTGCGCGATCGTGCCGATCACCGGTTCGTCCAGCAGACCCTTGCCCTGGCCGAGCGGCGACCACGCCTCGGTGGCGATGCCGTGCTCGGCATGGACGGCGCGCAGCGGGGCCTGGGCGAAGTCCGGGTGCAGCTCGACCTGGTTGACGGCCGGGACGATCGAACCCTCGTCCAGGACGCGGCGCAGCTGCGCGGGGCCGAAGTTGGAGACGCCAATGGTCCTGGCGCGACCGTCCGCCTGGATCTTCTCCAGGGCGCGCCACGTGTCGGCGTACAGATCGCGGGCCGGCGTCGGCCAGTGGATCAGGTAGAGGTCGACGTAGTCGAGGCCCAGCTTGGCCAGCGAGTCGTCGAAGGCCGCCAGGGCCTGGTCGAATCCGTGCGCGTTGTTCCACAGCTTCGTCGTGATGAAGAGTTCTTCGCGCGGCACACCGGAGGTGGCGATCGCCCTACCGGTGCCCTCCTCGTTGCCGTAGATCGCGGCGGTGTCGATGCTGCGGTACCCGGCCTCCAGCGCGGTGGTGACAGCGGCCGTGGCCTCGTCGTCCGGCACCTGCCAGACACCGAAACCGAGCTGCGGCATCCGGACGCCGTTGTTGAGGGTGATGAAGGGGACCTTGCTGCTCACGAGCGGCGATCCTAACGTTGACGTTCATGGGGGTTCCTGGTCCAACCATGTCCTCCGGACCTCCATTCCCGTTCTCCGTAAACGTTGCCGGGATCGCCGGAGCCACCTGCGGACCCGCCGGTCAGGCGGTCGTCCCCAGATAGGCGTCCCGTACCGCCGGATCGGCCCTCACCTGAGCGGGGCTGCCCTGCGCGAGCACCGTGCCGAGATCCAGGACGACGACCCGGGCGCACAGCTCCATCACGAAGGCCACATTGTGCTCGACGAGCAGCACCGCGCACCCCTCCTGCCCGGCGAGCCGCCGTACGACATCGGCCAGCTGCTCGCGCTCCGCGCCCGACATCCCCGAGGCGGGCTCGTCCAGCAGCAGGACCCGGGGCGGGTCCGCCAGCGCGCGGGCGACCTCGACCATCCGGGCCTGGCCCACCGGGAGCGTTCCCGCGTACACCGACCGCAGGTCGTACAGACCGCACTGGCGCAGCACCTGCTCGGCCCGGGACCGGCGGGTCCGTTCCCGCGACCGCCGGGACGGCGCCGACACCAGATCGGCCGCGAGACCCCCTCCGCCGCCGTCCCACTCCTGGGCGACGACGAGATTGTCGGTGACCGTGAGCTGCCCGAACAGCTGCTGGCGCTGGAACGTGCGGCGCAGCCCGTGCCGGGCGCGCCAGACCGGGGAGCGGCCGGTGATGTCCCGGCCGTCCAGCAGCACCCGGCCCTCGTCGGGGCGGCGGATGCCGGACACGGCGTCGAAGAACGTGGTCTTCCCCGCGCCGTTCGGGCCGATCAGCCCGCACACCTCGCCCGCGCGAACGCCGAGGCCGACCCCGTCCAGGGCGCGGACGCCGCCGAACCGCACGCCGATGCCGTCCGCCCGCAGCACCTCACCGGTCACGGCCGGCCACCTCCCCGTCGACGTCCACATCGGTCCTTCCGCCCGGCCCGGTGCCCGCCGGGGCCGCGATGCCGAGGTACGCCTCGGTCAGCCGGTCCGTCTCCACCTCCGCGCGCGGGCCGCACCACGACACCCGGCCGGACGACAGATACGCGACGGTGTCGGCGAGACCCAGCACCTCCGCCGCCTTCTCCTCGACGAGCAGCAGCGCGGTGCCCGCAGCGCGCAGTTCGGTGAGTACGGCGAAGACCTCGTCGACGACGCGCGGGGCGAGCCCCAGCGAGGGTTCGTCGGCGATCAGGACCTTCGGCGGCCGCTGCAGCAGCGGGGCCAGCGCCAGCATCTGCTGCTCGCCGCCCGACAGCGACCCGGCGAGGACCCCGCGCCGCGCCGCGAGCTGCGGGAAGCGTTCGTAGACCTGCCCGCGCGCGGTCCGGCCGGGCAGATACAGCGTCAGGTTCTCCTCGATGGTCAGCGCGGGGAAGATCCCGCGGCCCTCGGGCGCGAGCAGGACTCCGTCGCGGGAGCGCCGCACCGGACCCTCGCGGGTGCCGTCCCTGCCGTGCGTCAGTACGGTGCCGTGCGCGGGTTGGAGGATCCCGGCGGCGACCCGGCAGACGGTGCTCTTGCCCGCCCCGTTGGGACCCAGCAGCGCCAGGATCTCACCGGGCCGGACGGTCAGGTCCACCCCGTGCAGGACGGAGGCCCCGTCGTATCCCGCGTGCACGCCGCGCAGTTCGAGCGCGGGCGGCCGGGAGGTGGCGGGGGCCGCTGCGAGCGGACGGCGCGGTGTGGGCGAGGGAAGGTCTGCCGTGGTCCGCTCGATCCGTGCCGCTCCCTCCGCCCGCCGTCTGCGCAGCCGCACGGAGACCGCCGCGCAGTAGCCGTCGGGGTCGTTGGCGAGGGCGAGTCCGGCCAGGCCGAAGAGGATGACCGGCAGGTGCGCGGAGTCGGTGACGTAGGTCTGGAAGAGATGCGGGACGATCGCGAAGACCAGCCCGGCGACCACCGCGAACTGCGGTCTCCGCAACCCGGCGGCGACGACCACCGCCAGCCAGACCAGACCGGTCAGCGCGGTGAAGTCCGTCGCGGTGATGCGGGTGTTGTAGGAGGCGTACATGACGCCGCCGAAGCCGGCGAGCCCCGCGGACAGGGCGAAGAGCACCAGCTTCGTGCGGACCACCGAGATCCCGGACGCCATGGCGGCGGCGGGCGCCGACCGTACCGCGAGGATCGCGCGGCCGGTCGCCGAGCCGCGCAGCGCGCTGAGCGCCGCGACGACCGCCGACAGCAGCACGATCAGGGCGACGCCCATCGCCCGGTCGTCGGCGAGGTCGACCGGGCCCAGGACGGGGCGCGGGACCGACCAGCCCGCGTCGCCGTTGCGCAGCCGGCCCAGCTGGAACAGCACCTGGTCGGCGAGGAAGGCCAGCGCGAGGGTGGCGAGCGCGAGGCTCCGGCCGCCCAGCCGCAGCGCGGGCAGCGCCACCAGCGCGCCGAGCACCGCCGCGACACAGGTCCCGACGGCCGCCGCCGCGACGAACGGCCAGCCGTGGCTCATCAGCAGCCCGGCCACCAGCGCGGCGCCGGTCACGAACGTCGCCTGCGCGAGACTCACCATCGCGCCGAGCCCGGTGACCAGCGTGAACGAGACGAACACCAGGGAGATCGCCAGCCCTTGGGTCAGCAGACCGCTCCAGAACGGGGTGGTGACGGTGTAGAAGGCGAGGGCGAGCAGCGCGGCGGCCGCCGCCCAGGGCCCCCAGCGCCGCGCCCAGGACGCCCCCGCCAGATAGTCGGGGGTGGTGACGTCCGCCGCGGCCGTGCCCGCCGCGCGCTGCCGGCGGGCCATCAGCAGCAGTCCCGCGAAGAGCAGGAAGAACGGAACGGCGGTGCGGAATCCGGTGATCCGGTCCGCGAAGGAGGCGTATCCGGCGGCAAGGTTCTGCAGGACGCCGAGCGCGAGGCCGCCGGCGAAGGCGAGCGGGACCGACGCGAAGCGGCCGAGGACGGCGGCCGTCGCGGACACGAAGAGGAAGAGCGTGTAGTCGTGCGCGGACAGGCCGAGCAGCGGGGTGGCGAGCACCCCGGCGAGTCCGGCCAGCGCCGACGACAGCATCCAGGCGATCGACGACAGCCGGTCCGCGCTGATCCCGCGCAGCTCGGTCAGCGACCGGTTGTCGACGGCCGCGCGCAGCCGCAGGCCGAGCGTGGTGTGCCGGAGCAGCACCCACAGACCGAGCGCGACGACCGCTGTGGTGATCCAGGTGATCAGCTGGTCGGAGTCGACGCCTACCCCGTCCATGAGCTGCCAGGACCTCGCCGGACTGGGCCCGACGCCCGGCAGTCCGAACTGGTTCTCGGCGGGCTGTACCGAGACCCCCGCGTCCCGCAGGAGTTCCACGGCCCACAGCCCGGCCGCCGGCAGCGCGACGAGCAGCCCGATGGTCGCCACGATCTGCGCGGTCTCTCCGGCCTTCGCCAGCTTCCGGAACATCGCCCGGTCCAGCGCCCAGCCGGTGGCCGGCGCGACGACCACGACCAGCAGCAGCGCCGCGGGGACGGCCGGCCAGCCGAAACCGGAGTGCAGTTCGTAGTAGCCCAGCGCGCACAGGTACGCGGTCGCGCCGTGCGCGAAGTTGAACAGGCCCGAGGCGGAGTACGACAGGACGAGTCCCGTCGCCAGCAGCGCGTAGAGCGCCCCCGACACCAGGCCGCTCAGTACGAAACCCAGCAGGTCTCCCATGGCCACTGCCTTCCGCGGTCGTTCATCACTACGTGACTACCTGAGGAGGGGGTGCAGGGCAGGCCCAGCACCTGTCCCCTACGTGAACGGGATGGCGGGGTAGCACTTGAACGGCACGGCGACCTCGTACGTCCCGCCCTTGAGCCGCACCAGGCTGCCGCAGCCGAAGCCCTGGGTGTGTCCCTTGGGGAAGCTCCGCTCGCCCGCCGGGCTGCCGGTGTCCGAGAAGCTGTCGGCCGCCTTCTGGAAGGTGGCGGTGGTCAGGTCCCGGCCCGTCTTCTTCGCGATGGCCAGGAAGAGGTCGGCCGACAGATAGCCGGTCATCATATGGAGGTTGGGGCGGACATCCGCGCCGCCGACCTTCCGGACGTCCTTGAGGAACTGCGCGATGGCCGGGCTCGTCGACTCGAAGGGCTCGAACTGCACCAGGACGTAGACGCCGTCGAGCGCCTGCGCGGTGGTGGCCTTGGCGAGCAGCCCGGGGTCGTAGTCGGTCGGGTCGGAGAGCGCGCCGTGGAACCCGGCCCGCTTGAGGGCGGTGAACAGGCCGATGTTCTGCGGGGTCTGCATCACGGAGACGACCGCGTTCGGCGCCTTGCCGCCGTTGCTCTTCAGGATCTCCCCGGTGTACGCGGACCAGTCGCTCGGCGCGGCGGCGGCCGGGACCGAGGCCTTGGCGTACGTGACCTTGAAGCCGGCGGCCGTGAAGCCCTGGGTGTACGTCCTGATGCCGAACTTGCCCGCGTCGCTGTCGGCGGCGATCAGCGCCACGCTCCGGTCCTTGGCGCCGCCGAGCGCCTGGGCCAGGCTCTCGGGCCAGGACTGGGTGATGGTGCCGCCGGGGCTCGGGACCAGGCAGCCGTTGAAGCCGTAGGTGGTGGCGGGGCCGCAGAAGGCGGGCAGCGTGCCCCAGCCGAAGACCGGCACCTTCTGCTGCTGCAGGAAGTCGGCGCCGGAGAAGGTGACCGAGCTCATCGGCACGACCGAGAAGACCTTGTCCTGCTGGACGAGCTTGCGGGCGGCGGCCAGGTTGCGGCTGGGGTCCTGCCCGTCGTCCTCCGCGCCCAGGTAGTCGATCTTCCGCCCGTTGACGCCGCCCTCGTCGTTGGCGCGCTGGAAGCGGGCCTTGGCCCCGAGATCGGTGTCGGCCTTGCTGTACCCGCTCGACGAGGTCTTGGAGACGATGCCGCCGACGGTGATCGAGTCAGCGGTGACACCCCGGGCGGACGCGCCGGCCTTGTCCTGCGGGGAGGCGGAGTTGCAGGCGGTGGCGAGCAGCAGCGAGGCCGCGGCTGCGGCGAGGAAGCGGATCGGTCGCGACACGTCAGGATCCCTCCGGGGCCGGATGAGTTCCTGCATTCTGCGGTCGACCTGACGGTCCGTCAATGAATAATCCAACATCATGTGACGATCCATCAGATGTGGATCCGCTCTCCGACCGGCTCCCGGTCGGTTCCCGGTCCGGGTGGCGTCAGCCCCGGTAGAGCGCCTCGATCTCCTCCGGGAACGCCTTCTCGATCGCCTTGCGCTTCAGCTTTAGCGACGGCGTCAGCAGCCCGCGCTCCTCGGAGAACTGGGCGGCCAGGATCCGGAACGTACGGATCGACTCGGCCTGTGAGACCAGGGTGTTGGCGGCGACCACCGCCCGCCGGATCTCGGTCTCCAGATCCGGGTCGTGGACCAGTTCCTCGTCCGGCAGCCGCGGCTTGCCGCGCATCGTCAGCCAGTGTCCGACGGCGTCCGGGTCGAGTGTCACCAGCGCGGCGATGAACGGCCGGTTGTTGCCGACCGCCACGCACTGCGCGATCAGCGGATGGGACCGAACCCGGTCCTCCAGACCGCTCGGCGAGACGCTCTTGCCGCCGCTGGTGACCAGGATCTCCTTCTTGCGGCCGGTGATGGTCAGATAGCCCTCCTCGTCGAGTGCGCCGATGTCGCCGGTCGCCAGCCAGCCGTCGCCGAGCACCTCGGAGGTGGCCCGCGGGTTGTTCAGATACCCCTGGAAGATCTGGCCGCCGCTCAGCCAGATCTCGCCGTCCTCCGCGATGTGCACGGTAGTGCCCGGCACCGGCTGGCCCACCGTGCCGAAGCGGGTCTGCTCGGGCGGGTTGGCGGTGGCGGCGGCGGTGGTCTCGGTGAGGCCGTAGCCCTCGTAGATCGTCACTCCCGCGCCGCTGAAGAACAGCCCGAGCCGGCGCTCCATCGCCGAGCCGCCGGAGATCGCGTGCCGCACCCGGCCGCCGAGCGCGTCTCGCACCTTGCTGAAGACGAGCTTGTCGTAGATCTGG
>NZ_JAPVLS010000054.1:0-12147 GCF_027158125.1 Streptomyces sp. H39-C1 | reverse complement strand
CTTCAGCAAGGTGCGAGACGCGCTCGGGCCGTGGCCGGTGCCGAACGCCTTGGCCTCCACGGCCTCCGCGTACCGCACGGCGATCTCCACCGACTTGTCGAACGGGCCGAGCTTGCCGTCCGCCTCCGCCTTGCGGCGCGCCGCCTGGAAGACCTTCTCGAAGACGTAGGGGACGGCCAGGACGAACGTCGGCCGGAAGACGGCCAGGTCCGGCAGCAGGTCGGCGGCGGTCATGCTCGGCTGGTGCCCGAGCCGGATCCGGTGCCGGACGCACGCCACCTCCACCATCCGCCCGAAGACGTGCGCGAGCGGCAGGAAGAGCAGGGTGGACGGCTCCTCGCCCGGCTTGTTCGCGAAGACCGTCTCCCAGCGGGCCACCACGTTGTCCGCCTCGGCCATGAAGTTGCCGTGGCTCAGGACGCAGCCCTTGGGCCGGCCGGTGGTGCCCGAGGTGTAGATGATGGTGGCCGTCGCGTCCGGGGTGACCGCGAGCCGGTGCCGGTCGATCACCTCGTCGCCGATGTGGGTGCCCGCCGCGGCGAGCTCCTCGACACAGCCGGCGTCGAGCTGCCACAGCCGGCTCAGCTGCGGCAGCTCGTCGACGGCGGCACCGATCGTCATCGCGTGGTCCTCGTGCTCCACGACGCAGGCGACCGCGCCCGAGTCGTGCAGCATCCAGCGCACCTGGTCGAGGGAGGACGTCGGGTATACGGGGACCGGCTGGGCGCCGATGGTCCACAGCGCGAAGTCGAAGACGGTCCACTCGTAGCGGGTGCGGGACATGATCGCGACGCGGTCGCCGAAGCGCACCCCGTTGGCGAGCAGGCCCTTCGCGACGGCCACGACCTCGTCGCGGAACTCGAGCGCGGTCACGTCCTGCCAGTGCCCGTCCACCCTGCGGCCGAGCACCACCTGGTCCGGGTGGTCGGCAGCGTTGTTGAACACCGCGTCCGCCAGTCCTCCGACCTGGGGCGCCGTGGCCATCGGGGGAACGGTGAACTCGCGCAACTGGTGCTCCTCGAGCCGCTGGGCCTGTCCGGCGGGCGGCCCGTAAGCTACCTGATCCGCCGACCGGGCGGGAGGGCTTGGTCCGCACCAGTACTTTCGGACATCTGTGCTGGTAGGGCACTGGTTCCCGGTTGTCGCAAGGGAGTACGACCGAGGGCCGGACCCCCGAAGGTTGTCCGGCCCCGCCGATCTCCACCAAATCTGCGCCAACCGGTTACCGCCGCTCTACAGCGGAAGCCGGAGCGGGGAGGGACCCCGATTCCGTCCCGTAAGCCGCTCCCTCGCCCGCCGGAGCGGGCACCACGGGCCGGGCCGCGGGGGTCTTCACGAGGAGCAGCACGGCGCTGAGCGAGGCCCAGCCTGAGGCGGCGTCCAGCGGGCTCTGGCCGAACGCGCCCAGCCCGATCAGCACCAGCCCGATCCCGATCACCAGCCGGTACGGGGCGCCGTGCAGGAACCTGCCGCCCAGCGCGGCCGTGACGAGCGCACGCCGTGCTCTGGCTCACCGTGCGGCCCTCCGCCCTGTCCGCCGTCGGCCAGGCGCTCTCCGAGCACAGCGAGGTCGCCTTCGCCTGCGCGACCACCGGCTCGTCGAACCTCTTCGCCGCCGCCCTGTGCCGCGACACCGCGCACCTCTACCGCTCAGCAAGAAGATCGGAGCGCTCGACGGCGTCCAGCACGTCGAGACCGCGCCCACGCTGCGCCGCGTCAAGCACCTGGGCGTACGGGGAGCGGCGGCGCTGAGTCGGCCGTCCTCCCGGCCTGAAGAGCTCACACGGCCCGGTGCAGCCGGTCGCCCGCCGCCAGGATCGCGGCGGCGAGTGCGTCCGCGGCGTCGGCCGCGTCCGGGGCAGAACCGCGGCGCCGGCCGTGCAGCAGGACGAACTCGACGCCGCCGAGCTCCGGCAGGCCCGCCCGGGCCGGGACGGGGGCCAGGCCCGGCGGGATGAGCCCCTGGGCGTGCACCATCACGCCGAGCCCCGCGAGGGCCGCGGCGGTCAGCCCGCTCAGGGAGCGGCTGGTGCAGGTGATCCGCCAGGCGCGGCCCTGCCGGCCGAGGACGTCCAGGGCGCGGGCCCGCGTGATGCCGGGCGGCGGATAGACGATCAGCGGCACCGGCCGGTCGGGATCCAGCCGCAGCCGCCGGCCCTCGGCGGCGATCCACACCAGCTTGTCGCGCCAGACGAGCTGCCCCGGCCCGCCCTCGCCGAGCCGCTTGGCGAGCACCAGGTCCAGATGGCCGGCCCCCAGCCGCTCGCGCAGGGTGCCGGAGAGCTCCACGGTCAGTTCGAGGTCCACCTCGGGGTGGTCACCGCGGAACCGCTCCAGGATCTCCGGCAGCCGCGGCGTCGCCAGATCCTCCGAGACGCCGAAGCGCAGCCGCCCGCGCAGCCGGGTGCCCGCGAACCAGCCGGCGGCCCGTTCGTTCGCCTCCAGGATGGTGCGGGCGAAGCCGAGCATGGCCTCGCCGTCCTCGGTCAGGCCGACGCTGTGGGTGTCGCGGGAGAAGAGCCGGCGCCCGGTGGCCTCCTCCAGCCGCCGCACCTGCTGGCTCACGGTGGACTGCCGCAGGCCCAGCCGCCGGGCGGCCTGCGTGAAGCTCAGGGTCTGCGCGACGGTCAGGAATGTCTTCAACTGCGCGGGGTCGTACACTCCGCCAGGTTATCGCGGAACGTGATAACAGTCAGAGTGGCCAGAGGGATTCCCGATCGCCATGATCAGGAGGAGGCTGGAGAGGCAACCCGCCCGCCCCGAGGGCGCGGGCCGCCCCACGAAGCAGGAGCAATGCGCCGCCCCACTTACCCCGCCTGGCTCCCGGTCGATCCGTTCATCGCGGCACTCCTCGGCACCGTCCTGCTCGCAGCGCTGCTGCCCGCCACCGGCGGCGCCGCCACCGCCGCGGGCGGCGCGACCGATGCGGCGGTGGCGCTCCTCTTCTTCCTCTACGGCGCCCGGCTGTCGACCCGCGAGGCCCTCGACGGCCTCAAGCACTGGCGCCTGCACCTGACCGTGCTCGCCTGCACCTTCGCGGTCTTCCCGCTGCTCGGACTGGCCGCCCGCGGCCTCGTTCCGTTCGCCCTGTCGCCGCAGCTGTACACCGGGCTGCTCTTCCTGTGCCTGCTTCCCTCCACCATCCAGTCGTCGATCGCCTTCACCTCCATCGCCCGTGGCAACGTGGCCGCCGCCATCTGCGCGGGCTCGTTCTCCAGCCTCATCGGCGTCTTCCTGACCCCGCTGCTGGCCGCTCTGCTGCTCGGTGGCGGTGGCGGGGTCTCGGCGGACTCGGTGCTCGACCTCGTACTGCGGCTCCTCGCGCCGTTCCTCGCCGGGCAGTTGCTGCGCCGCTGGACCACCGGCTTCCTGACCCGGCACAAGAAGGCCCTCGGCCACGTCGACCGGGGTTCGATCCTGCTGGTCGTCTACACGGCGTTCAGCGCGGGGATGGCCCAGGGCATCTGGCACCAGGTCACTCCCGTGCGGCTGCTGGAACTGCTCGTCGTGGAGGCCGTGCTCCTCGCGGTGATGCGAGCCCTGACGTCGTACGGCGCCCGCCGGCTCGGCTTCGACCGCGCGGACCGCGTCACCATCGTCTTCGCCGGATCGAAGAAGAGCCTGGCGTCGGGACTGCCGATGGCCACCGTGCTGTTCGGCGCGCAGGCGGGCCTGACGATCCTGCCGCTGATGCTCTTCCACCAGATGCAGCTGATGGTCTGCGCGGTGATCGCCAAACGCTGGGCGCGGCGGACCGCCGATCAGGTTCAGGTTCCGGTCGCCGTGACCCGTCCCCTGGAGATGTCACATTCGAGTGGGCCCGATCCGTCGTAGGAGCCCGCGCGGTCAGCGCAGGAGGTTCACGACCAGCACCGCCAGGGCCATCGCCAGGAAGAGCAGATACGCGCCCAGCGCGCGCCCCCGGTCGCCCGCCCGGAGCTGACGCGACAGCACCCAGCCGAAGATGCCCACTTCGACGGCGGCGCCCGCCACCCCGAGCGCCGGAACCCACAGGCCGATGATCACCGCGACCGTGGCGAACAGATGCAGCACACCCAGCAGGGACACGACCCACAGGAACCGCCCCTGGAGCACACCCAGCCGGGTCAGTTCATCGAGCCGGGCGAGGCCGACTCTCGCACGGAACAGCGCGACGACCGCGGAGGGGACGACCTCGCACAGCAGCAGGGCCGTCAGCACCACGCTCAGCGTGAACACCGGATCCCCTAGCGCTGGGTGCGGACGCGGGCGAGTTGTCTGGACTGGGCGACCAACCGCCCCGAGGAGTCCCACACTTCGGCGTCCTCCTCCATGTAGCCGTCCGCGAAGTTGCGCGTCGAGTGGACGATGCGCAGCCAGCCCGGGGCGGGCTTCGCCCGTACGTGCACGGTCAGTTCCAGGGTCGGGGCCCAGCCGCCGATGCCCAGGTCGAAGCTGGTCGGGGGCAGCGCGTCCGCTGCCAGAAGCAGCAGCAGCGGGTCGGGCTCGCGCCCGTCCGGCATCCGCAGCCAGCCCCGGATGACGCCCCGGCCGGACGGTGCGCCCATCGCCCAGCCGACGGTGTCCGGGTCGAGTCGCAGATCGAGCCGGCTGAGCAGCTCCGCCTGCTCGACGAAGGACGGCGGCGCCAGTTCGGCGCCGACGCACTTCTCGGGCGGCGGAAGGTTCGGGGGAGTGGCGGTAGTGCGGATGTCGCCGGCCGCGTGGCGGTCCAGATCGCCGTACGTGGCGATGGCCCGCAGCCGCTCCTCGCCGCCCTGCAGCAGCGAGACGGTGCCCGTGGAGACGGTGCGGCCGCGCCGCAGGGTCTCGGTGCGCAGTTCCGCCGGACCCGCGGTCGACGTGGAAAGGTAGTAGGCAGTGATGGAGAACGGGTCGCTGTGCCCGTCCTCCCCGCCGCCGAGTTCGGTGGCCAGGGCGCGGGCCGCGAGCGCCAGCAGCAGGCCGCCGTTGATCCCCTTGCCGATCCGCCAGCCGCCGTCGAGCTCGGCATCGAAGACGGACGGCTCCCCGGACCGCGCCACCACAGCGGTCCCGCGGTCGAATTCGTACCCCTGATCAGTCTCACGGTCTGTCACACCGCGCAGCGTACGACAGCCCTACGGTGCGGCGGGGACCGGCCGGCGCAGGGGGCGCACCCCGCCGGCCGGTCCCCGCCCGTGTGCGCGGACGGCCTCAGCTTCCGTCGGCCGCGGTCCGCAGGATGATCCGGTGCTCACCCGAGTACACGTTCATGGAGGAGCCGCGCAGGAACCCGACGAGGGTCAGCCCCGACTCGGCCGCCAGGTCCACCGCCAGCGACGACGGCGCGGAGACCGCGGCCAGCACCGGGATACCGGCCATCACCGCCTTCTGGGCCAGCTCGAAGGACGCCCGGCCGGAGACCAGCAGGATCGACTCGGAGAGCGGCAGCAGATCCTGCTGCAGGGCCCGGCCGACGAGCTTGTCGACGGCGTTGTGCCGGCCGACGTCCTCCCGGACGTCCACCATCTCCCCGTCCGCCGTGAAGAGCGCCGCCGCGTGCAGCCCCCCGGTCCGCTCGAAGACCTGCTGGGCGGCCCTGAGCCGGTCGGGGAGGACAGCCAGCAGATCCGTGCCGATACGGACCGGGGGAGTGTCGTCGATCTTCCAGAGGGCGTTGGTGCGCACGGCGTCCAGGCTGGCCTTGCCGCACAGGCCGCACGAGGACGTGGTGTAGACGTTCCGCTCCAACGTGATGTCGGGGACGGTCACGCCCTCGGCGAGCCGGACGTCGACGATGTTGTAGGTGTTCGAGCCGTCCACCGTCGCACCCGCGCAGTACACGATGTTCGCGATCTCGTCGGCCCGACCGATGACGCCCTCACTCGCCAGGAACCCCACGGCGAGTGCGAAGTCGTCGCCCGGGGTGCGCATGGTGATGGCCAGCGCCTTGCCGTTCAGCCGGATCTCCAGTGGCTCCTCCGCCACCAGGGTGTCGGCGCGGTGTCCTGCGACGCCGTCCCTGATGCGGAGTACGCGGCGGCGCTCGGTGACCCGTCCCATAGCTGATCAGTCCCGGTTCTGTACATGCTGGAAGCCGAATCGGCCCTTGATACAGAGGTTGCCATGGGTGACCGGGTTGTCGTGCGGCGAGGTCACCTTGACCATCTCGTTCTCCTGGACGTGAAGGGTCGGATTGCACCCCACCCCGCAGTAGGCGCAGATCGTCGTCGCCTCGGTCCGGGACTCCTCGTCCCAGGTGCCGGCCGCGCGCATGTCGAATTCGGTCCTGAAGGAGAGCGCCCCGGTGGAGCAGACCTCGATGCAGTTGCCGCAGTACACACAGGCCGATTCGGTGAGCGGCGCCTCGTGCTCGACCGCGATGTGGGAGTCGAAGCCGCGGCCTGCGACCGCGATCGCGAAGGAGTTCTGCCACTGCTCGCCGCACGCGTCCCGTCGAGATCGCGACCGGCGCCCAGGTGCTGCCCGGTACGACCGCCGTCCTGCCGTACGAGCGGGCGCGGCGGACCGGCGAGTCGGTGAGCGGCTGCGGCCGAGCCGGGCCGGCACATCCGGCGCCGCGGCGAGGAGTGTGCCGAGGGCCGCGAAGTGCTCCCGGCCGGAACGCTCGTCATCCCGGCCGCGCTGGGCCTCGCCGCGAGCGTCGGCTGCGACACCCCACCGTGCACCGCAGGCCGCGCGTCCCCCTGCTGGTGACCGGGGACGAGGTGGTCCGGCACGGAATCCCGCCGGCCGGCCGGGTCCGCGACGCGCTCGGCCCGCTCCTGCCCGGGCACGTCGACTGGCTCGGCGGCATCGCGGAACAGCCCACGTACCTGCCCGACGGCCGCATCCCGCGGCCGCCCGAGCACGGGGTGCTCACCGCTCCCGTCCGCCGGCGCCCGCACGAGACCCGGCTGCTGCCGGTCACCGTCGTCTCAGGCCGCGCGACCCCCGTCGGCCACGACCGCCCCGGGCTCCTCTGGGGCGCGGCCGCCGCAGACGCCCTCGCGGTTCTGCCGCCGACGGACGATGCAGGGGCCGGACGCGTCGAACTGCTCCCGCTGCCACGGTAGGTGGGGGCGGAATCGCCGAGGTGGAGAGCGTCACCGCGGGTTCCCCGCATCCACAGGATGTACTCAGTAGACTGTAGACGAAAACCAATTCGCCGGGCCCGTACGTCAGGTGCGAGCCGCTCAGGAGGGTGGGGCGATGCTGTCCACAGGACTGCCGCAGGGGGCGGTACCCAAGCTGGAACGCCCCGGCCCGCTGCGCGAGCGCGTGTACGACGCCCTGCTCGAACTCATCACCGCCCGCACCCTGCGCCCCGGCCAGCACCTCGTCGAGACCGAACTCGCCAGCCACCTCGGCGTCTCCCGGCAGCCCGTACGCGAGGCGCTGCAGCGGCTCAACACCGAGGGCTGGGTGAACCTGCGCCCCGCCCAGGGCGCCTTCGTGCACGAGCCCACCGAGGACGAGGCAGACCAACTGCTGGTCGTCCGCGCCCTCCTGGAGACCGAGGCGGCGCGGCTCGCCGCGGCCAACGCCCCGGCCAAGGGGCTCACCCGACTCGTCGAGCTGTGCGAGGAGGGCGAGCAGGCGGTGGCGGACGACGAGGTCGACGCCGTCGCCGCCGCCAACGCCGCGTTCCACGCCTACGTTATGACCCTCGCGGGCAACGCCGTACTGGCCGAGCTAGCGGCTCAGGTCGACCGCCGGGTCCGCTGGTACTACACCCCCATCGCGCGCACCCGCGGCATCCAGTCCTGGCACGAGCACCGCGAGTTGATAGACGCGATCGCCGCCCGCGACGAGGTCCGCGCCCAGCACGTCATGCGCGTCCACACCGAGCACACCCGCACCTCGTACCACCAGCGCCCCGACACGGCCTGACCCAGGAACGCGAGAGAAGACATGAGCGAGCAGCCGACCGCCGCGGGCGCCTTCGTCGCCGACGAGGACGTCAGGACGCGACTGCTGTATCTGCGCGGGAGTATCGACAATCTCGACGCGGCCCTGGTGCACCTGCTCGCCGAGCGGTTCAAGTGCACCCAGCAGGTGGGCGAGCTGAAGGCCGCCCACGACCTGCCGCCGGCCGACCCGGCCCGCGAGGCCGCCCAGATCGCCCGGCTGCGCAAGCTGGCCGAGGACGCCCGGCTGGACCCGGCCTTCGCCGAGAAGATGCTGAACTTCATCATCGGCGAGGTCGTGCGCCACCACAAAGTGATCGCCGGCCGCTCCGCCGAGAGCGACGGGACCACCGAGGTCTGACCGGTCGCTCCTGGACATTCCCCGCTGCTCCCCGTCCCGGAAATCGTCCGAAAGTACGAGGCCGGAACGGGACAAACCGTCCAGGCTGGGCTTTCGACGCCGACCGGACGGAGATGACCACATGCTGGGGTACCAGGCAGTCGCGGCGGCCCCCCGCCGGGCCAGGGGGCGGCACCGGGCACGCACCGTCCCCTTGGGCGGGCGCCGGAACCGGCAGGCGGGCGGCGTCTACGGCACCATCCTGGCCAGCGCGCTGCTGATCGTCATGGACACCCGGCTCGACCCGCACCCGGTCGACGACGCCCTGTGGATCGTCATGACCGCGCTGGCGGCAGCGGCCATGCACGCCCATGTGCACAGCGTGGGAACACCGGGCCGTCCGCCCCGCCGGGTCCTCTACGACCTGGTCACCGGGCTGGCGGGGGAGTGGCCCCTGCTCGCGTCCGTCCTGCCCACGGCCGCGCTGCTGCTGCTCGCCGCCGGCACACCGCTGACCGCGTACACGGCGGTGTACGCAGCGCTCGTGGTGAACGCCGCGAGGCTGCTGGGCTGGGGTGTGCTGACCGGCCGCCGCGGCGGCCGGAGCTGGCCTGCCGCCTTCCTGGCGGGCACCGGCGAGGTCGCGATCGGAGTGGGGATCATCGCGGTCACCGCGGCCGTGAAATGACCACCACCGAACACTCCGCTGACCAGCTGCCCGCTGTGGAACAGCCCGTTGTTGGAGGCGTTGTCGTTCTCCCCGAAGTAGTCCGGGGTCAGCGCCGCGAACACCGGGTAGAACGCCCCGCCGCCGAAGCCCGACAGGAAGGCGAAGACCAGGAAGAGCCACTCGCTGTGCGTGCTCCCGGCCCAGATCACGCCGAACTGCGGGGGAGCGCGCCGCCGAGTACATCAAGGCGCACGTGACGAAGCCGGTCGGCGGCTACGTCGCCGGCTTCACGGCGCCCGAGGGCAGGACCATGGGCCACGCCGGCGCCATCGTCTCCGGTTCGTCGGGCACCGCCCAGGCGAAGAAAGAGGCCCTGGAGGCCGCAGGTGTCCAGGTCGGCAGGACCCCGTCGGAAACGGCGCGGCTCGTCCGCGGCCTGCTCGGATGAACCGCATCGACGGCCTGCTGTCGCGCAGAGCCGCCCTCGGTGTGGCGCTCACCCCACTTGACCCGAAGTCGAAGCTTCCCAGAACCCGGGTCGCTATCGTCGCGTGCATGGACGCCCGCCTGGGCGTCGGGACGATGTTCGGACTGCGGCCTGGCGACGCCCATGTCATCCGCAATGCGGGCGGATGCGTCAATGACGACACCCTCCACTCGCTGCGCTTGAGCCAGACTGTAGGCGGGACCAGTGAAATCCTGCTGGCGCACCACGAGGACTGTGCGGCTCTCGGTGATCCCGCCGATGATCTACGGGCGTGTCTGATCCGGCTCCGTGACAACCAAGAGCTGCCCCATACCGATGTGGTGCGCGGCTTCGTCTACACGCGCGGTGGTGCTCTGCGCGAGATCCGCCCCGAACGAGCGGAGAACTGATGACCCTCATCCTCAAGCCCGGCACGGCTTGGTCCGACGCCTGGCGGCGTTGCGTCGAGGTCGCCCCGGAGGCCTTCCACGACGATCGCGTACTCAACTACTGGAACGGCCGCTGGCAGGCGGACGGCCGGCTGCTGCCGACCACCTCGCCCGTCGACGGTTCTCCCCTCGCCGCCCTCCCCCGGTTGGACGCGGCCAGCGCCCATCTGGCGGTACGGGCGTCGCTCGATCAGCACCGGGCGTGGCGGGAGGTGCCGCTCGCCGACCGCAAGGCGCGGGTGAGCGCCACCCTGGACGCGCTCACCGAGCACCGTGAACTCCTCGCGCTGCTGCTCGTCTGGGAGATCGGCAAGCCCTGGCGGCTCGCCCAGGCGGACGTGGACCGGGCCATCGACGGCGTGCGCTGGTACGTCGGCGAGATCGACCGGATGGTCGAGGGCCGGACCCCGCTGCCCGGGCCGGTCAGCAACATCGCCAGCTGGAACTACCCGATGAGCGTCCTGGTCCACGCGATGCTGGTGCAGGCGCTGGCCGGCAACGCCGTCATCGCCAAGACCCCCACCGACGGTGGTCTCGCCTGTCTCACCCTCGCCACCGCGCTGGCCGCCCGCGAGGGCCTGCCCGTCACGCTGGTCAGCGGCAGTGGCGGCGAGCTGTCCGAGGCGCTGGTCAGGGCCCCGGAGATCGGCTGTGTCTCCTTCGTCGGCGGCCGCGACGCGGGCGGCCGGGTCGCCGCCTTCGTCGCCGACCTCGGCAAGCGGCACATCCTGGAGCAGGAGGGCCTCAACGCCTGGGGTGTGTGGAACTACACCGACTGGCCCACCCTGACCGGGCACATCCGCAAGACCTTCGACTACGCCAAGCAGCGCTGCACCGCCTACCCGCGGTTCGTCGTGCAGCGCGAGACGTTCGACCAGTTCCTGACCGCGTACCTGCCGGGCGTCCAGGCCGTCACCTTCGGCCACCCGCTGGCCGTCGAGCACCCCGACGACGACCTGCCCGAGCTGGACTTCGGGCCGCTGATCAACGCGGCCAAGGCCAAGGAACTCGGCGACCTCGTCTCCGAGGCCATCAGCCGCGGCGCGGTCCCGCTGCACCACGGCTCCCTCGCCGAGGGCCGCTTCCTGCCCGGTCAGGACACCTCCGCGTACCTGCCGCCGGTCACCCTGCTCAACCCGCCCTCGACCTCTCCGCTGCACCACGCGGAACCGTTCGGCCCGGTCGACACCCTCGTCCTGGTCGACACCGAGGCCGAGCTGCTGGCCGCGATGAACGCCAGCAACGGCGCGCTCGTGGCGACCCTGGCCACCGACGACCAGGGCGCCTTCGACCGGCTCGCCCCGCAGATCAGGGCGTTCAAGGTCGGTCACAGCAAGCCGCGTTCGCGCGGTGACCGCGAAGAGCTCTTCGGCGGCTTCGGCGCCTCCTGGCGCGGTGCCTTCGTCGGCGGCGAACTGCTGGTCCGCGCCGTCACCGAGGGGGCGGCCGACGAGCGGCTGCCCGGCAACTTCCCGGACTACCGGCTGCAGCCCAGCTGATCCCCGGCCGTTCCCGGTGGTGACGGCGAGTGCCGTCACCACCGGGGCAGGTCACCCGATGCCCTGGTGGTCGGCGAGCAGCGCGAACTCACGGTCCGCGGCGTCCGGCACCTCACGCTCCACGGACTGCTCCACCAGCGCGCGATGCCGCTCCAGCGGCCTGCGCCGGTCCGGCGGCGCGAGCAGCAGCAGATCGTCGAGACCGGCCAGCAGCCGCCGGGTGACCTGCGGGCTGGTGGTCGCGCACAGCCGGATCTCGGTGAACCCCAGATCCACCAGATCACCCCAGGACGGCAGGTCCTGCACCAGCCGGACCGTCCCCGAACGGTCGGTGTGGTGCACCGCGCCCAGCGGCCGGTCCGCCACCGCCGCCAGGAACTGCACGATCCGGTCCAGACACTGCACGGCCGTCGTCGGCTCGTTGATGGCCGACGACAGCGCCCGCAGCCCGATGTCCGCCAGCTGCCGCAGCCCGAACCCCAGATCCTGGTGGAACGTTCGCTCCACCCCCACCGACACCGCGGACCGCAGCAGCCGCACCGGCAGCCTGCCCTCGCTCGGGCCGTGCACCGTCAGCAGCGGCGTCCCCGGCACCACGAAGTCCCCGATCCGCGGTACCAGCCGCAGCACCGTCCCGCCCCGCCGCGCGATCCGCGACAGCCGCGCGATGTTCACGTCCCGCAGCACTCCCGCCCGCCCCCGGTGCGTGATCACCGAGACCTCCGCCGGCAGCGGCAGCGCCCCCTCGGGGGACCGCAGCGGATACGCCCCCAGCACCCGGAACGACTCCCGGGTGATCCGGTCGATCACATAGCTGACCCGCATCAGCCGGATCGTGGCGTTCACATACGC